>DATBGM010000049.1:0-16756 GCA_036557945.1 Bryobacteraceae bacterium
GCGGCCGCGAACGGGTTGCCGTTGAATGAATTTCTGGCGCTTCCGATCACCGATCCGCGGGCGCAAGCGGCTGGCGTGAATCCGCCATTCCCCGGCTTTGTCTCTACATTCGGGCCGGGAGCCTCCATCGGCCAGGCTTTACGTCCGTGGCCGCAGTACGGCAATGTCGACAACCCCTTCAACCCGCTCGGCAGCGTTTCTTATAACGGACTGCAAACAAGTCTGCAAAAGCGCTTCTCGGACGGCTTGACGTTCCTTGTCTCCTACACGTTTTCGAAGACGATCGGCGATGTCGATTCCAATTCCGGTCCCAGTTCCGGAGCGGAGAACGCTATCTTCGCCGGTTCGTTTTATCAAAACTATTACGATCAAAAAGCCGAACGTAACGTGACCAGTTCCGATATCCCACACGTCGTATCGTTGAGCTACACATACGAGCTTCCTTTCGGACCGGGTAAGCCTTTCCTGAATCGAAAGGGTGTTGTCGGACAGCTTGTCGGCGGCTGGCAGATCAGCGGCATTCATCAATACCAGAGCGGGCGGCCGATTCACATCGAGTACGACGCCTTCGGCAGCTCGAACCCCTACTTCGGCGCCGGTGACGGATTCAGTTTTCGGCCAAATGTCGTGCCGGGCCAGCCGCTGAAGAATCCGGCATACGATGCGAAGTGCTCCGGGCCGGTGCAGCCGACGGCCGGGAGAAATGCTTGCCAGTTCTACATCAATCCGGGAGCATTCGTCGCCCCTCCAGCGGGCGAGTTCGGAAACGCGCCCAACTTGTTTTCACAATTGCGCATGCCGGGTTTCTATAATGAGGATCTATCGATCTCGAAGCGCTTCGCTATCTCGGAAAGAGTCAATCTACAGTTCCAGGCGAACTTCTTCAACGCACTCAATCGTGTGGTCTTTTCTTCGGGCGGAAATGCCCAGACGTTCATCGTGAATGCGGCGCCTCCCAACCTGAGTCCGGCATCGCTGGCGAATTCGAGTAGTATCTTCGGAATCATGACGGCCCAGCAAAATGCTCCGCGCATCATACAGCTCGGCGCGAGATTGGAATTCTAGCGGAGTGAAGCGGCTCGCCTTCCTCCTGTTCTGCGCGGGTCTCGCCCTTGCCTCTTTTGCACAAACCATTTCCGAGCAGGATGCCGCGGCGCATGCCCAGCGAGCGAAAGAGGCGGAACGAAATAACGATTTCGCGACGGCCGTTCACGAGTACGAATACCTTGTCCGCCTGTTTCCAACGAGCGCGGAAGTGCAAAGCAACCTGGGAGTCGCTTTGTGCTTCCATCACAATTTCACGCGCGCTATTTCGGTTTTCAAGAAAGCGATCGCGCTGAATCCGCAGTTGCTCGCGCCGCATCTGTTTTCGGGGATCGCATGGTACCGGCTCTCGAACCCCGATTTTGCTGTCGAGGAACTAACGGCTGCGACCCGTATCAACCCGTCCGACGTGCTCGCGCGCATGTGGCTTGGATATGCGCTTCTGGCGCAGGGCGAGTCCGAGAGGGCTGTGACAGAACTTCAGCAGGCGAACCGGCTCGATCCCGAGAATGTCGACGTCTGGTACGAGCTGGGACAAACATATTTGCAAATCGGCAAGGAGAAGACAGAGCGTTTGCTTGCCATCGCACCGGATGGGGCGCGCGTCTGGCAACTGGCGGGCGAGCAGGCGCTGTTACAAGGTAACCGGCAGAAGGCGCGGGAAGATTTCGAAGCCGCTCTCGAACGGAGACCGGACCTGCCGGACGTCAGAGCGGCTCTGCAAGGATCAAGCAGGCCGGCGCATTCGGAGCATGTCAGCCGGGAGTCGCAAGAAGATGTTTTGTATCGTGAGGCGCATCAGGCAGAACAGGCGGCGGAGGCGGCATTTGAGCGCGTGGCTCAGCTTGCGCCGGATTCCTATCGTGCCCATCAGATCATGGGCGACTCGTTGACTGCGCAGCAACGCTTCGAAGAAGCGGACGAAGAGTATCGAACGGTTTTAAAGCTCAATAAAGATGTCGCCGGTGTACACCAGGCGATCGGGATCAATCTGTTGCGAAGAGGCAAAGCAGCCGAAGCGCTTAGCGAGTTCCAAGCGGAGCTTCAAATCCAACCGCAATCGGCCGCCGTCCACATGCATCTTGCTCAGGCGTTGCTTCCGCTGGGGCGCGATAACGAAGCCCGGAAATTGTTGAACAGCGCCCTGCAGATGGATCGCCCTCCGATTGAGATCTATCGCCTGCTCGCGAAGCTCGATTTGCGCCGTAAGGATTACACGTCGACGATAAAAGCGCTGAATCATTACGTCTCGATTAGAAAAGACGATGCGTCGGCTTATTACCTGCTTTCCCGGGCGTACAGCAGCGTCGGTGACAAACAGCAGAGCGAACACGCGCTGGCTTTGTTCCAGAGCACATCGCGCGATGCAAAAGCGCGGACTCAAGCCCGGCGAGAGTTGGAGAGTATGAGCCGCCCCGCGCAAATTCCGGATTTCGAACCGTAGAACATGAAACCACATTTCACCCGAACCCTATTGACCTGTGCTGCGATTTCTCTTCCGATCTTTGCGCAGAATATGGCGCCAGGCGGACTCACCAGCGACCTGTCAAATCTCTATCGCACATCCGAAGCGAAGACCTTCTCCATCGGCCCCGAGAATCCGACTGGCGAAAAAGGCAAGGGCGCGATGGCGTCGGAAGGAACTGCGTCGAAGGCGGCGCGCGACCTGGGGCAAGGCTGGAAAGTCAATCCGTTTGTCATCATTGAGCCGGGCAAAACTTTCACGCTCGCAACTATTGAAGGCTCGGGCGCGATTCAGCACATCTGGATGACGCCAACAGGAACCTGGCGCTACTCGATCTTACGGATGTATTGGGACAACGAGGCGCAACCCTCTGTCGAAGCGCCCGTTGGCGATTTTTTCGCGATGGGCTGGGGGAGTTATGCGCCGCTGACCTCACTCGCAATTTGCGTGAACCCGGGCAGTGCGTTTAATTCCTATTGGCCCATGCCGTTCCGCTCGGGCGCGAAAGTAACGATGGAGAATCTCGATACGAAACCGATGGTTCTCTATTACCAGATCGATTACACGAAAGCACCGGTTCCGAAGGACGCCGCCTATTTTCATGCACAGTTTCGCCGTGTCAATCCGCTGCCGTACAAACAGGTTTACACGATTCTCGATAACGTCCATGGCAAAGGCCAGTATGTCGGAACCTATCTGGCCTGGGGAACGCACAGTACCGGCTGGTGGGGAGAAGGCGAAATGAAGTTTTATATCGACGGCGACAAGGAGTTTCCGACGATCGCCGGCACCGGAACCGAAGACTATTTCGGCGGTTCCTACAATTTTGAGAACAAGGAAAAGAAGCAGTACGAGACGTTCACTACTCCCTATTCCGGGCTGGCGCAGGTAATCCGTCCAGACGGGCTCTATCAATCGCAACAGCGGTTCGGGATGTACCGCTGGCATATTACGGACCCGGTTCGCTTCGATTCGGATCTAAAGGTCACCATCCAGGCTCTGGGCTGGCAGGAGGGCGGTCGGTATCTTCCGCTACGCGACGATATTTCATCGGTCGCGGTCTGGTATCAAATGGAACCCCATGCGGCCTTTCCGAAACTGCCCGCAAAAGATGAGCTTGCGGTGAATTGATGCTGAGCATGCGGCTTTTGCCGCGGTGCTGCTTCTGGATTCTGAACCCCACGGTGGAACGTTGCGCGGAAATTGTGGCGCGAAACTACTTGCTCTG
This sequence comes from Bryobacteraceae bacterium, assembly GCA_036557945.1. Lineage (GTDB taxonomy): Bacteria > Acidobacteriota > Terriglobia > Bryobacterales > Bryobacteraceae > Bog-105. The sequence goes on from DATBGM010000049.1 coordinate 3,738, forward strand.
ACGCTCGGGGCTACTCGCTCGTTTCTGTAACAACAGCGCGAAGTCCTGCCAGCCGGGCGTCTTGGGCGAAGTCCAGGCCGGTCCGCTCACCGGCGGCAGCTCGATCGTCTCGCCGGTGAACGCATCGAACCAGCGAGCATCATATTCGCCCGGTAAAAGCTGAACAGTTACGTTGCCGCCTTTCGGAAGGTACACTGCGTAGATTTCACCGGGTTTAGCCAAACAATAGTTGTTATTATTCACGAGTTCATCGTGCGGATCGGTCTTCCACCATTCGAAGCTGGTGAAGAAATCTACCATGCGCGCGTATCCATTCAGCATGACCATCGTGTCGTCGCCGCGGCCGTTAATCCAGCCGCCACCGGTATCGGGCCAGATATTGACACCCCGGCGGCAGGTCTCCCCGGCGGTTCCGTATGCGCCGGCCATCGCGATGTCCCAAGCCACTCTGCGTAAGGTTTCGGCTGAATCGCCGGGCGGCTCCGGTGCCCAGCGAGGATAGTGATCCTCGTATCCATACTCTTCGTTAGTCTGAGGAATGATCCTGCCGGTTTTTTGCTGAATCTCGCGCTGTTCGAGCATTAACGTGTGCTGGCTACGGCTCCAATCCTGAATCGAAGTAAAGCCGAACCATTCCGAGGCACGATCCTGGTGCACGGCGTGAACAGGGTGACTGGTTGCCAAATGCCGGTACGGATCCAAACTGTGAATGAGTGTGCCGGTTGCATGAGCCCACTTCTCATCCCGGAAGCTATCCAGGTCGTCGCCTAAATCCCAGGTGATGTTCGAGAATGCGCCCAGGCGGGCGATGGCGTAACGAAGATACCGCCGCTCGTCTTCGCTACCGGGCATGGTCTGCGCTTTGTGCGTAGATATGTCAAGAATCACAGAGATGATCATGTCCCGATCACGAGCGAAGCGCAGCATGCGCTCCCATTTTTGCCAGTAGGCAACGTTGAAGCGGGTGAAGTCGATGCCCGGATTGTCGAAGCTCTCGGGCGTTTTGGCCACCCAGGGCCGCAAGGCCATTGTGAAATTCTCCCCCGTCATTACTTTTTCGCCCCAGAAAATATCGGCGTTTCCGGCCAGCAGGACGCGGATTCTATTTATTTTGAGGCGCTGCAGACGCTCGATCGAAAAGCGAATGACACGATCGTCACGCCATCCCATCAGCCAGAAAGCCGTAGTGCCGTTGAAGAAGTAATGTTCTCCCGTACCTTCCCAAAGGAAGTGCCAGGGGTATTTCGGATCGACACGTATGGGGCCTGATTTATGTTTGTCAATCGCGCGAAACGTCCCTTCGTGCGCCTTTTCAACTCCGCCTTGCCGGTAAATCACGCTGTAGGAGTAATTCCCGGGCGCCACCGGCATAAAACGTATCCGGAAGACGCTGCCGTCACTCGAATCGCAAAAGCCCTCTACTTGTACTCGCTCGCTTGTATCCGCCTTTCCGAACCGGCCGCTGACCTCGCCGTCCGTAAAAGGGTTGCCAATGTCAGATCCGCTGACGTGGATGCTGATTTCAGCAAATTCGTAGGTTGCGACATCTCCGGCCTGTTGCTCAAAACTGATTTCGGGCGCCGCTGACAAGTCGGATGCGATCCCAAACAAAGCGAGGCAAATGCAGGTGAACAGACGCGGCATTCGTGCTCCAATAAGGTTCAAGTTGTAGAGGTTAGTTGACCGGGTCATGTTCTGTCTATTGAAACTCTATAAAAGGTTATCGAGATGCTACGAGGCTTACGGCCCTGCCGGCGAATCTTGTTAGTGGAGTCTTATGACAGAAATTTGTAACTTTCCAATAGCGGCCAAGGCCCCGGCGGGGGTACAAAGGTCAATTGTCCGTAAATAAGTGAAAGAAGCCCAGCCCTCTCCCGAATCTGAGACCACCGCGTTACCGCTCGGGCATAGCGCCTTTCGTCCGGTGCTGTCGCTGTGGGCACTCGTGCTCTTCGGCTTAGCGTTTGTCGGCCCCACTGCGCCTTATACATTTTTTGGTATCGGATCTGCCAAATCGCGCGGCCACTTTGCTTTGGTGTACGTGGTCGCCATGCTCGCCATCAGTTTCACCGCCATCAGTTACGGCCGTATGGCGTCCACGTTCCCCGAAGCGGGCTCCACTTACGCGTACGCCTCGCGAGCGCTTCACCCGCTGGCGGGTTACCTGGCTGGCTGGGTCATGATGCTCGATTACATTCTGATGCCCATGCTGTGCGTCATTGTTGCGGGCGTTACCTGCAGCAAACTGGTTCCAGGCATTCCCTACCCGGCCTGGGTGTTGCTTACCGCGGCCGCCGTGACGGGCATCAATCTTCGCGGAATCGAAATGACCTCGCGCGCCACCATAGTATTCAACACCATTCTGGCGGTTTCGATTCTGTGGTTCGCCGGCGCCGCGATTCTGGCCTTGCGGAGCGGCACGGGCGAAGGAAAGCTACTGTCGCTCGAGCCGTTCTATCAGCCGTCCTCGTTCTCGCTTCGCGCTGTGATGTCCGCAACTCCCATTGCGATCCTTTCCTTCCTGGGATTCGATGGTATCTCGACATTAGCTGAAGATGCACAGAATCCGCGGCGGGACGTGCCGCGCGCCACCCTGCTCGTTTGCGTAATCGCCGGCGGCCTGTTTATTCTGCAAACGTATCTGGGCCAATTGATCTGGCCTGATTACACGCGCTTCCATCCGATCGAAACTGCTTTCTCCGATATCGGCCGCCTGATTGGTGGGCGCGGACTGTTTTATCTCATTGCCTTCCTCGTAGTGGCACAAGCCTGGGCGAGCGGTATCACCAGCCAGGCGAGCGCCTCACGGCTATTGTTCGGCATGGCGCGCGAAGGGCGCCTTCCGCGAGTCTTTTCCACTCTCGATCGCGCCTTTCATACGCCGCGTTACAGCATCGCGCTCATGGGCGCGATCGCGGCCGCCGGAGCCCTCCTGCTCGACCTGGATCAGGCGGCTGAACTGGTGAACTTCGGCGCGTGTCTCGGATTTATGACTGTCAATCTGGCTGTTCTGGGCTTTTATTTCGTCCGGCAGAAAGAACGGGCCATCTCACGCCTTTGGGCCAATCTCTTCTGCCCCCTCGCCGGGTTTCTCGTCTGTTTTTGGATCTGGCTCAGCATTTCGCCTCTTGCCATGCGCGTGGGCATTCTTTGGACCATTGCAGGCGCGCTCTATCTGGTCGTAAGGACACGCAGTCTTAAACATAGGATGAAGATCTAACAGGTTCGCGTATGCGGCTCAAAGACAAAACAGCTATCGTGACGGGCGGTGGCGCCGGTATCGGCCGGGCGATCGCTCAGCGATTCGCCAACGAAGGTTGTGCCGTTGTGATTGCCGATATCGATAGAGAGGCCGGCGAATCGGCTGCGCAATTCATTCGCGATTCCGGGCGCGAAGCCGTCTTTGTTCCGACTGATGTTGCGAACGAAGATCAGGTCAGGGCGATGACGGAACAGGCGCACCGGCACTATGGCCGTGTTGACGTGCTCTGTAACAACGCTGCGGTTCTTCTGTTTCGCCAGGAAGCGCGCGCCCACGAATTGACCGCAGAAACCTGGGATCGTACAATCGGCGTCAATCTTCGCGGCTATTGGCTTTGTTCCAAATATGTGATTCCGGCCATGCTGCGCGGCGGAGGCGGGTCAATCATCCATCTCGCCTCGCCTACCGGCCTCTTTGGCTTTACCCGGCTGACGGCCTACAGCGCCAGCAAGGGCGGCGTGATCGGGCTGATGCGCGCGATGGCTGCCGATTACGCCCCCGACGGCATTCGGGTAAATGCAATTGTTCCTGGGACCATCGATACGCCCATGAACGCCTTGGAGCTCGCGGATCCGAAAATGCGCGACTACTATGCCGCGCTCACTCCCGCTCGCCGGCTGGGCTTGCCTCAGGATATCGAGGGCATCGCCGTGTTCCTCGCCTCGGACGAATCGGCTTATTGCGTGGGGGGTGTTTTTACCGTCGATGGCGGGTTGACTGCCGTGTAGATAGAACCCGCTCGTTCATCAAGCGATAGTAACCCAAGATGAGCTTTTCGATAGGCCAGCGGTGTCGACCCGGTAACCCGTCGGAATATGACGCCGAAGTAGCTCTGGTTACAAAATCCAGCTTCGAGAGCGATCTCGGAGATCGTCTTATTTGTAGTCGACAAGAGTTCCTTGGCCTTCGCTACTCGAAATGTATTGAGATATGCGACAAACGAGTGACCCGTAACGGTCTTGAATAGCTGCAGAAAACAGGATGCACTCATGGCGCACAGTCGCGCGGCCTCCGTTACGAGCAGGGGCTGCTCATAATGGCGCTGGATGTGATCGAATAACGGCGCCAGCCGTGCAGCGCTGCTCTGGCGTTGCTCCCATGCAATGCGGGCCTCGCCAAGATCCCAGTAATGATTCGCCAGCGCCAACAGAATCATGCGCAGATATGTCTTAATAGCCAGCCGCGAACGCTCCGATTGGGCAGGCAGCTCACGGCCGATGCGCTCGATAAAACCCGAAATTTCGTTCGCGACGCCGGTGTTCGATGCAATCACGTTCGGGAAGCTCCGGTCCTGGAGCAGAAACGGCATCAGGTAATGGGCGTCATCGCCCGTGGGAGACTCCGGCTGAAACAAATGAGGAAGAAAAGAGACAACAAGGGTCCTTGCCTCTCGCTGGGCCGGTCCCGCCGAGAGACAGCGGTGTTGAATGCGGTTACTGACAATAACAACGTCGTTCTGGCGCAGGGCGCAGGTACGGTCTTCTACCTGGTAACCCAGCTCGCCGGATTCAAATACTACAACTTCCAGATGATCGGGCCGGTGTAATGGGATATCATGCTGGCGGTCCACAATGAGATAGCGAACGTCCACCGGGAACGATGTGACGAACGGCCACACATGGGATCGCTGCCCATTGATTTGATGATCAACGAACGAATGAACCGGTTCCCAAATCAATCCAGCTCTGTCTCCCAGAAGCGGCACTTTCCGCCTGTAGGCATCATACGCCGTTTTTCTCCCGTCTTTCTACCTGAGGTCCGTTATGGTTTCAGACGGCGCGGCTCGCCTGGAAGCCGCGTTTTGTCGTTTGCTGCGCTCGTGCTTGTGTTTCTCCTGGAAGCGCCGGAGGCCCACGGGCAGTTATCACATCACGACAAAAATACAGAAAGAACAGAAGCGCTGTTTGCCGAGGGCCAACAGGACCTTGCCGCTCACCGGGACGCCGCCGCTTATCAGGTATTTCGCAAGCTGCTCGATGCCGGAACCAGGTCTGCGCCGGTGTATAGCAATTTGGGCGTGGCATGCCTCCGGACGGGCAGGCAAAAGGAAGCGCTCGAATACTTCCAGGAAGCAAGGCGGCTCGCACCGGGAATGCCGGGAATTCATCTGAATCTCGGCCTGGCGTATTTCAGGAATGACGAGTTCGCAAAAGCGGCCGGCGCCTTCTCTTCTCATTTAACCGGCGATCCTGGCAGCCTGCAGGCACGCTATTTGAGGGCCATCTGTCGCTACATGATGGATGACTATGCCAGGGCTGTCGATGATCTGCTTTTCATTCAAGACCGGCAGGCGTCAATCGATTATTTCTTCATGCTGGGCGTTTCGCTCGGCCAATTGAAGCGTGCCGCCGAGTCGGAGGCAGCTTTTATGAAAATGATCGCGCTCGGCCGGAACACCTCGCAGCTCCATCTGCTGCTTGCGCAAGCATATCTCTCGCTGCACAAAGACGCGAACGCTGAGGGGGAGCTCAACCAGGCCCTATCCGCTTCGCCGGAGCTGGCCTTTGCACATTACTATCGTGGAATCATTCGGGAAAGAGCCGGTCGAAAAGCGGAGGCGCTGCGCGATTTTGAAGAGGAGACGGAAGTTTCCCCCCACGAACCCTGGTCCTTCGAACACGCCGGCAAGATACGCCTCGAGCAAGGCGACTCGCAAGGCGCCCTTGAAGTTCTGCGGCGAGGCGTTTCTCAAAATCCCCGGTCTTCCGTGTTGTTGAGCAGTCTCGCCAAAGCTTATCTTCGTTGTGAACAGCCCTCCCAGTCCGTTCCACTGCTCGAGCGAGCGGTGAAGCTGGAGCCGGATAACGGTAGCCTTCACTACCAGCTTGGCCGCGCCTACGCAAAGCTGCGCCGCCCGCAGGATGCCGCTTCCGAAATGGCCCTGGCTGGCAAATTCATGCAGCAGTATAACGACCGGCAGGTCCGCATGTTATCCGAAGAGCAAGAGCTCAAGCGGCCCAACTACACCGCCGCCCATTCACCGCAGTAGCGATTGCCACAGCAGTTTTCTGACAACAGTTCACGCGTTTTTAATAGAAGCGGTGCTCAAAAGCTCCTAAGCTAGCGCTATTCGAGTCGGCCCATTTGTCGGTCGCCACCCGATGCACGAAAGGCGAACGGTATGAGATTATCGCTGCTTTTTGCTTCAATCACTCTTATCCTTTGTTGCGGAGCGGCTGCTCAGGATCTGGGGGGATTCGTTGGCACCGTCAAGGATCCGTCCGGCGCCGTGATTCCAGACGCGCAAATCACCGTTACTAACGCCGATAAAGGATTCGTGCGGCATCTGACGTCGAATGGCGCTGGAGAGTACGTGCTGGCGCGCGCGCCGCTCGGCGGATATGTAATCACCGCCGAGAAGCAGGGATTTCAGAAACTGGTTCAAAGCGGGCTCACGCTCTCTGCCGGCGATACCTTGCGCGTAGATCTCACCTTGCAAGTGGGATCTGTTTCCGAGCAGGTAGCGGTTAGCTCTACAGCGGCAAAGGTGGATACGGAATCGGGTGCCATCTCCGACGTTGTGACTGGCGCCCAGGTCACCCAACTGAACCTGAATGCCCGCAATTTTGCCAATCTCGCGACGCTTGTGCCCGGCGCGGCAACGTTGAGCACCGGTTTTGATCCTTCGTCGGTGGGTGTGTTGGCGAATGCCACTATCTCTTTCAACGGCGTGCCGGGCAATTTCAATAACTGGGAAATTGACAGTACCAATAACGTCGACCAGGGCTCGGGCAGCAACTCATTGATGGTCTATCCGAGCATCGACTCCATCGCCGAATTTCGCATTTCCACATCGAACTACAGCGCAGAGTACGGCAAGTCCGGGGGAGCGAACATCGAAGTCGTGACCAAATCGGGAACCAGAGACTTTCATGGCAGTGTCTTCGAATTTGTGCGAAACGATAAGTTCGATGCGAACGACTGGTTCATTAACCGGACCATTACCGAGGACGGCAGTTCGGCTCCCAAAACGCCGCTAAAACGCAACAATTTCGGCTTCACGCTTGGCGGACCCGTGTTCATTCCCGGACACTACAATGTTGACCGGAATAAAACGTTCTTTTTCGTATCCGAAGAATGGCGCAAAAATCGCGAGGGAACAGTTATTGATCGCGAGGTTCCAACCGACACAATGCGCCAGGGGAATTTCAGCGAATGCGATCCGGGCTCTGCGAATTTCAATCCGGTCGTGGCTTCCGGCTGCGCGCTGCCGGTTGATCCGGCGACCGGCGCCACCTTTGCGAATAACATCGTCCCCATTAACGCCACCGCGGGTGATCTGCTGAACGGCCTGGTTCCGCACCCGAATAACGGGGTGAATCGATACACTTCAGCGCCAAGTTTACCCACTGAATTCAGAGAAGACATGTTTCGCGTCGATCACAATTTTACGGACAACGTGCGTCTCTTCGTGCGCTATACCCAGGATGCCTACGAGCAGGACTTTGTGCCTTCCCTCTGGACTAGCGCGGACTTCGCAACCGTCAAGTCCAAATGGACGAGTCCTGCCAAGTCCTTCGTTGCTCATCTAACCGAAACCATAACTCCCAATTTGCTGAATGAAGTAATCGTCAGTATCTCGGCCGATGTCAATACCGTCAATAACTCACTCGGATCGGATTCGCCTGCGGGTTCCATTGATAAACCGCCAGGCTTCGCGGCAAAGACGATCTTCCCGGCAAATCAAGCCGAAACGAAGCTGCCGGGAATCGACGTCGAGGGCGGCGTGCCTTTCTCATTCGCGCAGTCGACCGGATTCGAGTTTTTCTTTTGGGATCCGCAGCCGCAGATCAAAGATAACCTGATCTGGTCCAAAGGAAAGCACACTCTCAAGTTCGGCGCGTATTTACACAAAAGCTTCATCAATACAACCACTAATATCGGCTACAACACGCAAGGATTCTTCACGTTTTCTAACTCCTCCAGCTTGTCGACCGGCAACGCCCTCGCCGATATGTACCTGGGGCGCATCGCCAGCTATGAAGAGTACGGGAAGGTGGTCAACGGGTCGCTTTTAGGAGGAGCTGCCCTGGGGCATTGGCGACAGTGGGATTTCGAGCCATATTTTCAGGATGATTGGCGAGTAACTTCGCGGCTCACGCTGAATCTTGGCGTACGCTACTACTGGCTCACGCCGTTCTATGATGTGACGAGTCCGACAAACGACTCGATCTTTATTCCCTCGCGATATAACGCTGCGAATCAGGCGCAACTGGATGCAAACGGAAATTTAATTTCCGGCTCCGGCGCTACTTATCTCAATTATGGAAACGGTCTAAGTGAGTGCGGTTCTGGTGGAGTGCCGAAAGGTTGTTTCCCTTCGTACCGAGGCACGATCTCACCGCGATTCGGCTTCGCCTGGGATCCCACCGGAAACGGGAACATGGTGATTCGCGGCGGATACGCGCTGAACTGGGATAGCAGCAATCCGCTCCACGCGGGAGCGGGCTTCAATGGCAATCCCCCAACCGCCGCGGACCTCTTTGGATACAACATACTAGGGTTTAACAACGTCGGACCCGGACCGCTGGGAACGGCCACTTTCTCAAATGTTCCGCAAAGCCAGAAATGGCCGCAGGTGCACCAATTCAGCTTTGGCATTCAGAAAAGATGGCTCGATAGCACGATTTTAGGCGCCAGTTATGTTGGATCGCTGGGACGTCATCTGCAGCGTACGCGTAACATCAACCAGGTGCCGCTAAATTCCGGGTTTATGAACGTTCCTGCGCTGGCAGGCGCCACCGGCTGCGATGCGGCCGGAAACTGTGACGTACAAAATATTCTGATTAACAACTTGCAGAGCTCAGTGTTCTTCGTTCCCTACCGCGGGTACGGGAGCATTGGGCAACGTGAGAGTGAAGGCAATTCGAACTACAATTCACTTCAGTTGAGCTTGCGGCACAATGCCGGGCACAACCTTACGTTTCAGGCCTCCTACACCTGGTCGCACACGCTGGATGACATCGTCTCTAACGGAGTTGACGACAGCAATTTTCATCGGTGGTATGGGACATCGAGCCTGAATCAAACTCACATCCTGATGCTCAATTACGTATACAGCTTGCCATTCTCAAATGTGAAAAATCCCTGGCTACGAGTTGCCATCGGCGGCTGGGAGATCAGCGGTATTTCGAGCTTTATGACCGGTCCGCCGATCGACGTGACATGCGGGATAGCGGGCATGTCGACGGGAATCGGCGGTCCCGCGGTATGTAATTCCGCGGGCAGCTTACACGTGAAGAAGGGACAGGTAAATGATCCGCAATTCGGCCCGACAGAGACCTGGTTCGATCCGGGTGCGCTCGCGCAAATAACGGTTGACCAACTTCGCGCCGATAACCAGCAGGGCATGTTCGGCTATCTTGGCAAAAATCCTCTTGCAGGACCCGGCCGGAATAACTGGGACCTGGCGCTGATGAGAAATTTCCGCATGAAATGGAAAGAAGGAAGTGCACTCCAGTTCCGGCTCGAGTCGTACAACACGTTTAATCATCCGCAGTGGAGCGCCGTAAATTTCTTCTGCAGCGACCAGACCGCTCCCGGCAGCTCGTGTAGCGGCTCTCAAAACGTAGGGAATGGTGAAGTGTCGGCGGCCTACTCGCCTCGTATTCTGCAGCTCGGGCTGAAATTTACTTTTTGAAAATTGAAATCTTCTCATGAGATATGTCCCACAGGTTTGCGCGCTTCTTGCTGTGTCGCTTTGGCTTCCCGCGCTGCTTTCGGCAGGCAGTCCGCCAATCGATGGACGCTGGTCGATCAGCTCCAATCACCGGCTGGTCCTCGACATCAAAGGTCACCCGTTCCTTGTTCAAGGAGATGCTGCCTGGTCACTGATTGCGAATTTGTCTGAGCCGGATGTCGAAACATACCTGGAGAATCGCCGCGCGAAGGGCTTTAACACTCTGCTGGTAAATCTGCTCGAGCACAAATTCAGCAAGAATCCGCCGAAGGATCTCGCCGGAGAGGCCCCTTTCCTGGACATGCGGGACTGGTCCCATCCGAACGAAAAGTATTTTGCACACGCCGACTGGGTGATTCGTAAAGCAGCCGATTACGGGATGGTCGTCTTACTTGCCCCCGTTTACTTGGGATACATCGGCAGCGACGAGGGTTTTGTCGAAGAGGTGATCAAGACCGGGCCGGAGAATGCGCGTGCTTATGGCCGCTTCCTCGGTCAACGGTACGAAAAGTACGACAACATCATTTGGGTGATGGGCGGCGACCGGAATCCTGCCGCGGCTCTGGAGGAAGTGAACATGATTGCCGCAGGAATCCGCGAGCACGACCACCGCCACCTGTTCACCGCGCATTGTCATCCCGATGCCGTACCCGCCGAGCAATACCCGGAAGAATGGCTCAATATTGGCAACACGTATGACTATAAGATCGTCCACTCACGGTTATTAGCCGATTACAATCGAAAACCGGTCAAGCCTAATTTTCTGATTGAGACGACTTACGAAGGAGAGCACAACGCTTCGCAAGTACAGATACGCAGGCAAGCTTATTGGGCAGTTCTCTGCGGCGGTTTTGGCCACGTTATGGGCAATCTGCCGATCTGGTCGTTTAATCCCGGCTGGCAGGCGGCGATGGATCTGCCGGGTTCCGTGGGCATGATGTATTGGGGCAAGTTATTCCGTTCCCGGCCATGGTTTGACCTGGTGCCGGATCAGAAACATGAAGTCGTAACTTCAGGCCTGGGAGAATTCAACGGCCTTGACTATCTGGCCGCTGCTCGCACCGCCGACGGCAGCACGGTCATCGCCTATATGCCGGACAGCCGAACCATCAAAGTCGACCTCGCCAAGGTTGCCGGACCGATGGCGCAGGGTTGGTGGTTCAATCCGCGCAACGGTACGGCGTCCTCGATCGGCACATTCCCCACCAGTGGTCTAAAGGAGTTTCATCCTCCTGCCGGCGGAGACTGGGTCTTAATTCTGGATGATGCCGGCAAGCACTACCGGGCACCGGGACAATGATTTTCTTGCGAAAGGAGCACGCATGAACGCCCCTTTGGATTACGAGTCGCTCTCGCGCCAGTACGTTCTGCATGCGGTGCAGCGAGAAAAGACGGTAATCTTCGAACGCGCGCAGGGCGCGAGGATGTGGGACGTCAACGGCAAGATGTACCTCGATACCATGTCGGGGTCGGCCGGTCCGGCGATGATCGGCCACGCGCATCCCGCCGTAGTCGAAGCCATTGCCAGGCAGGCTGCAAAATTGCCCACGGTGAACCTGCTGCACGACAGCACCGCTGCCATCGAATTCTGCGCACGCCTCGCCTCGATTGCGCCCGCGGGTCTCAGCAAATGCTTCCTCTGTCCGGGTGGCGGCGAAGCTATCGAAGCAGCCATCAAGTTTGCGATTCACGTGACGGGCCGCGCGGAAATCATTTCCTTAACCGGCGGATATCACGGTATGTCCCTGGCGACCATGAGTCTCGGCGGCCTGCCCTTGCTGCGAAGCTGGTTTCCGGGGGCGGCACGCTGGCCGACTTTCCGTCAGGTACCTTCTGCCGACAGCTACAGGCCGCCTCTTGGGGAAGGTTCCGACTGCGCCCGGGCCGCCATCCGTGCTTTGGAATCGAGCCTGGATTTCGGAGGCTTCAACCAGCCTGCGGCCATGCTTATGGAGCTCGTGCAGGGACCGAACGGACATGCTGTTTTTCCTGCGGAGTATTACCGCGAAGTGCAGCGAATCTGCCGCGAACGAAAGATTCTGCTGATTGTCGATGAAATACAAACCGGACTTGGACGATGCGGATCCATGTGGGCCTGCGATCTGTATGATGTCCGGCCCGACATTCTTGTGATCGGCAAGGCGCTGGGCGGCGGCATGCCAATCGGAGCATTTATCGCGCGGGCTGACCTGGTCAAGCCCGGTCTCGAATCGCAGCCGTGGCACATGCTGACCTTTATGAATCAGCCTTTGCTTGCCGCAGCCGGTCTCGCGGTCTTGGACATAATCGAAAGCGAACAATTGATCGAACGCGCTCGCACACTTGGCCAACATGCAACGGCAAAATTCCGCGAAATGGCGGAACGCTACGACGTGATTGGAGACGTTCGAGGCCCCGGTCTGTTCATTGGCATTGATTTTGTCGAAGATCGCAGGACGAAAACTCCCGCCACCAATGCCTGCCGCGCCGCCTGGGCGTTTGCGCTTGAAAGAGGTTTGGTCACCCAGTTCGGAGGATTCGGCAGCAACGTCTATAAATTTAAGCCTCCGCTAACGACACCGCTCGCGGATTTCGAGCAAATGCTGGAGATTTCCGAAGAGATGGTTGCCTTTATTCAGGATGCGGTACGAGCCGGCGGCCGGCCGCAAGAGACAGTCAAACCTGTAGCCGTTCCACTTTAAGCCACTACGCCGGCCGGACAATTAGCAGCCTTCACTACGCTGCCTTTCGTATGTAAAGAACTGCCGGTCCTTCGAACGGCGCCTGCCGCCGTTTGTGCTGAACCCTTCCACCGAGTGCATCCATTCCACGGCGGCAGTTCCTTTTAGGCTTGTTAGATTGACGATTGTCGAGTCGCCCTAGCTCGCTCTTCGTAGACCTGCCGGCATTTCGCGCGCTTCAGCGATCGCGCTCCTTTGCGAGAGAGGAGGCTAAACCGGTAGATCGGATCTCAACGTTATCACCGAAGCCCGCGGGATCAACGGCGTAGGCCAGATCGTGGGGGACTACCTCTACCTCAACAGCAGCGGAGAGTATGGCTTTCTCGACGCCGCCGGCAGCTTCACCACCGTGGATTGC
>DATBGM010000050.1:0-5498 GCA_036557945.1 Bryobacteraceae bacterium
GGAAATGCTGGAGATTGCGATCCAGCAGTGGGCCTGGGAGCGAAACGATGCTGCGCGTCCGGCCGGTTTGCTTTCAGCCCTGACAAATTACGTTATGCCCCGCCCTGAACCTTATGAGCGGTGGACGAAACGCATATTGGCCAGGTTGGAAGGGCTGTATCCACGAGATCCCAGGGATCAGCTTGGGGATGTTGTTCCAAGGGAAGCCCTCGATCCAGACGTCGATTTTCGAGTCGAAGATACCGAGCGGCTGATTAACAGGTTTCTGGCCGGTTTGGACTACCGGTCCAGTCCGTTTCTCAGCTCACCGGGCGGCATGTTGGAACCCGACGATGCGGGTGAAAGCTTTAATGGAACGCCGTATGTGTTTGACATGGTGGCAGACCGGCAGTCGAGGCTGAGCAAATGAGCCAAAGCGAAGAAGTGCCGAAGTCGAGCCCCAATCCGATACAATAAACACCCGTAACGTTTTACGACAGGAACCGCCATGGATCAGACAGCCGCCTCCACCGACTCCCTCAACGTCGAACAACTCCTCCATCTCCACACGCTCACCAAAGACGTGGCGAAATTCTGTCAGAAGCAGCTCCGCGGTTATCTCGATGCCATAGCCCTTTTGTTCCGCCCCCGCCGCATGCTGGGCGACGCTATGGAAGGCATCGAACGCGACTCCACTGTAAGCTCCGAACGCACCGCATCCGAATTACGCGACCTCTACCGCCGAATCGCCGTTCGCCCGTTCGATCTTCGGCCCGAGCTGAATTTCCCGCTCGAATCCGTATCCACGCAGATACAACTCCACGATTGGGAGTATCTGCACCATGCCAGTACCGATCGCGGCTTGCGTAACATCCGTGTTACTTCCCCGCTGACCTGGGTGCTCTCTTACTCCTCCACTTACTCACTTACGATGCTGCGGCAGGTGTTGGCTGGCCAGGAACAGCGAAATCCCGAATCCGTGCGAGCTTTTGTGCTGCGCGCCTGCCTCATGCATCTGCAACTCACGAAGTTCCCCGGCATTGCCGAACTGCTGAGCGGCTTGCGCTACCGCATCGAAGTGCGGCGCTCGCCGGAAATGGGCGAACTGCCGCTGGTCACGATTTCAGCGCCATTTCGTACGATTCGACCGCCCGATAGTCTCATCACAGTAGCGAGCGGCCTCGCGGGTGGAACCAGTTTTGCTGAAGTTTTAGATATGGACAGCGTTCTCAATCTCCGCGACCCGCTTCGCGACGAAATTAGCGCCATCTTCCGCAGCCACGGACGGGAACTTTAACCCGTTATGCAGAACCGCCATCGCGTCGTCTGGACGCAGGGCATGTTCCTGACGCCCCAACACTTCCAGACGCTTGAGCGATACCTCGAAGATTCGCTGCATTTTCGCTTTGCGGCTTCGCAGTATGCCAACTGGGGCGTTATCGATTTGGATATCGATGCCGAAGCTTTGGCGAACGGCGTATTCCGGCTGGAGCAATGCCGCGGCATTATGCCTGATGGGGAGCCCGTCAATATGCCCGATGTGGACGATCTCCCGGCATCGCGCGGGATTGCAGATCATTTCCCGCCCAATCGCGACTCGTTCGATGTGTTTCTCGCAATCCCGGAGAACCGGCCGCGCGCTCGCAATGTCACCATTCGAGCGAACGAGCAAACAAACGGCGCCGAGGGACCGCCCACCACCCGGTATCTGGCGGAAACTCGCATGATCGCCGATGAAAACCTCGGCGAAGAAGAGAAACCGGTGCAGGTTGCACGGCGCACATTTCGTCTTCTTTTCGGAAACGAATATCGCGACGGATTCTCGTCACTGCGCATCGCGCGCCTGATTCGAAACGCCGCCGGAATTCCGGTTCTCGATTCGGCGTTTGTTGCGCCATCTTTGAACCTCGCCTCGAGCCGTTATCTTTCCATGCTGCTCCGGCGTCAGATTGAAATCCTGGCGGCAAAGAGTGCTGCACTATCGGCGCCACGCCGCCAGCGCGGCAAAGTGTTGGCCGAATTTACTGCGTCCGAAACCGCGCACTTCTGGCTGCTGCATACGGTCAATTCCTTCCTTCCGGAAATTAAACACATCTGGAAGGTGCGCCACGGCCATCCCGAGGCTGCTTATGTCGCGATGCTGAAATTAGCCGGAGCGCTGGCGACATTCTCACTTGAAGGCCACCCCGAAAACCTGCCTGATTACGATCACGACAACCTCGGCGACTGCTTCACCCTGCTCGACGATCAAATCCGAAAACTGCTTGACGCTGTCATCCCGCAGCGCTTCGTCGCCGTGCCGCTTGAAATGATCGACCGCTTCCTCTGGACGGGCACAGTCCGCGAAGATCAGTATTTCCGCAATTCGCAATTCTTTCTTGCCATCAGCGCGAAGATGGGTGTCGACGATCTGATCCGAAAAGTACCGCAACTCGTCAAAATCTCATCTAACGATGAAATTCAGCGGCTGGTCCGTCATGCATTGCCGGGTGTGACGCTGCGCCATACGCCCACACCGCCCGACGCCATTCCGATGCGGCTCGAAAATCAGTATTTCCTGCTGAACCAGGGCGGCCCTCTGTGGGAAGGCATTACGCAATCCCGCCAAATCGCTGTGTTCGCGCCGGGCGAAATCGTGGAGCCTAAAATGGAAATACTGATCGTACTCGAATAAGCGCTGCGCCTTCTCCGCTGACGGACGCGCGCTTCCGTATCGACGAAATATGAAGCGCTGCGACCATCTTACTCAAGCCAGTGATTTACAACCAGCCCGTCACGTCTGTGAAGATTGCGTGAAGACCGGCGATTCCTGGGTGCACTTGCGTATCTGTCTGGCCTGCGGCCACGTCGGGTGCTGCGATTCCTCAAAAAACAAGCACGCTACCCGTCACTTCCATGCGACGAAGCACCCGATCGTCCGCTCTATTGAGCCCGGGGAGAGTTGGGGCTGGTGCTACGCCGACGAACTCGCGTTTGACCTATCGAAAGGCGTAAAGCATGCCGAGGTGATGGAGTGAGCGCCTCGCGGCCTGCGATTCTTACGATCGATGACGACGTGGACGTACTCGCGTCGATTGAAAACGATCTGCGACAGCGCTATGCCGAAAAATATCGTATTCTGCGCGCGGGCTCGGGCGCGGCAGGCTTGGACCTGTTAAAGCGGCTGTTGCAGCGGAATGATGAAGTCGCCTTGTTGCTGGTCGACCACCGCATGCCGCAGATGAATGGCATCGAAACGCTCACCGAGGCCATGAAGCTGTTTCCCGAAGCGAAGCGTGTGCTGCTGACCGCCTACGCCGATACCGAGGCCGCTATCAAAGCCATCAACCAGGTGCAGCTTCATCACTACCTGCTGAAGCCGTGGCATCCGCCGGAGCAGCATCTGTATCCAGTGCTCGATGATCTGCTCGACGATTGGTATGCGAATTATCGTCCGCCGTTCGAAGGCGTGCGGGTGATTGGTACGCGCTGGTCGCCCAAATCTTACGAGCTGCGCGATTTTCTCGCCCGCAACCAGGTGCCTTATCAATGGCTCGATGCCGATACAGCGGATCGTATTCCGGACGTGCGCCGCGTCATCGCGTCTTTCGGACATACGCCGAAATTGCCTGCGATTTTGTTTCAGAACGGGCAGGCGCTCGAAGGTCCGGACCCACAGGAAGTGGCCGAAAAGCTAGGGCTGAGAACACGCGCTGGTCTGAACTTTTACGACGTTGCGATTGTAGGCGGCGGACCTGCGGGTCTTGCCGCATCGGTCTATGGCGCGTCGGAAGGCTTGAAAACACTCATGGTTGAACGCGAGGCGCCGGGAGGGCAGGCAGGTCTTAGCTCCCGCATCGAAAATTACCTCGGCTTTCCATCCGGTCTCTCCGGTTCCGTTTTTGCGCGGCGCGCGGTGGATCAGGCCAGGCGCTTCGGCGTCGAAATTGTCTCGCCGCAAGAGGCTACCGCAGTTCGTGTCGACGGATCATATAAATACGTACGGCTGAGCGACGGTTCCGAAATTTCCTGCCACGCGCTCATCTTTGCCCTCGGCGTGCAATGGCGCAAAATGGGAATCCCCGGCGAGGACCGGCTGCAGGGCGCCGGAGTCTACTATGGAGCGGGTTCGACCGAAGCATTTTCCTGCCGTGACGAAGACGTGTACCTCGTCGGCGGCGCTAATTCGGCCGGCCAGGCGGCGCTGTATTTTTCGAAATACGCAAGGCGCGTAACCATGCTCGTGCGCGGCCCGTCCCTGGCTGCCACCATGTCGCAGTACCTGATCGATCAAATCGGCCAGACGGAAAATATCACGGTCGAACTTCAGACGCGCATTCTGGAAGTACACGGGGAGGATCACCTGGAAGCGATCACCGTTGCGTGCGACAAATCAGGCAGCGTCGACCGCATACCCGCGTCGTCACTGTTTATTTTCATCGGTGCGCAGCCTCGGACCGAGTGGCTGGACGGTCTTATCGAACGCGACCAGCGTGGCTTCATTATCACCGGGCAAGACTTAATGCGCGACGGCAAACGGCCGCGCGGCTGGGAGGCGGATCGCGATCCCGGCTTGCTCGAAACAAGCGTTCCCGGCGTATTTGCCGTTGGCGATGTGCGCCACGGTTCGATCAAACGAGTCGCATCCGGTGTGGGCGAAGGTTCGGTGGCGATTCAGTTTGTCCATCAATACCTGAGTAAAACCTAATGCCGGCCATTGCAGATCGGGTTGCGGCGGCAGAGCACCCGTGTGCTGATGAACTGCAGCGCATCGAAATCTTTTCCGATCTCTCGAAAGACGATCGGGGCTGGCTTGCGGAGCGCATGTCAGTTGTGGATTTGGTGCCGGACGAAGTTTTCGTCCGGCCGGGCGATCCAGCCGACTACATGTTTGCGCTGCTGGCCGGTGAGATTCGCTCCGAAATCGAGAACGGACGTTCGTTTGTTGTCGAAGCGGGCGATATATCGGGGATGCTTCCGTTCTCTCGTTTAAAAACATTTCCAGCGACGGCGCGCAGCAGCCAGCGATCGCGCGTCGCCTTGCTGCACAAAGATTTGTTTAACGATGTGCTGCACCGCCTTCCGGTTCTGCAGGGACGGCTGGTCAGTTTGATGGCCGACCGGGTTCGCGAAGCGGCCGCAGCGGATCAGCAGCGAGCGAAAATGGCCGCTTTAGGCAAGCTCTCCGCTGGACTTGCACACGAGTTGAATAATCCGGCGGCGGCTGCGCGCCGCGCAGCCGACAATCTGCGGAAGTCTTTGCGCTCGGTTCGCGGAGCGGCATTGCGCCTCGATAAGGAGGGTCTGCCGCAGGAATCGCGCGTCTTCCTTGCGGAACTGGAATGCAAACGCGAAGCGGAAGCCAACCTTCTGCAGCCTGCAGATGCGCTCGAACGAAGCGATCGCGAAGATGAAATTTCGGCCTGGCTCAGGGACCATACGATCGATGCAGCCTGGGATCTCGCGCCTGCATTAGCCGATCTCGGTTTCACTATCGAAAAGCTCGAAGAGGTCGCGCAGCATGTTCCCCTCCGGTTCTT
>DATBGM010000051.1:0-15785 GCA_036557945.1 Bryobacteraceae bacterium
CGGCATGGATGACGTAGCCCGTTTCGCTCTCGTTCATGTCGGGACGGACCGGAAGGCAGAGCAGTTCACGGCTGAGACGTTCCGCCACCGGAAAATCGCCGGCGCGCCAACCGCGATGAGCAAAAGCAGGCTGCAGATGAACGGGCGTGGGATAGCGAATGACGGCGACGATGTTATGCGCCTTGAGATGTGCAAGGAGAGCATCACGATGCACGGTGCGGACCTGGAAGAGATGAAAGACGTGCAGCTCATCCGCATGCGTGGCCTGGAAGGTGAGCGGCAGATGGGAAAGCCCGCCGCGATACCAGGCGGCGATGCGCGCGCGGGCTTCGTTCCAGCGATCGAGGTGCGGCAGCTTCCAACTCAGGATGCGGGCCTGGAGTGCGTCCAGCTTGCTGTTGAGACCGAGCGTGACGTGTTCATTTTGCGCAGCCTGACCGAGCGAGCGCAATTGGTCGATCCGGGCGGCGAGAGCGACGTCGTTCGTGACGACGGCTCCGGCATCGCCCGCAGCAGCCAGATTTTTACTCGGATGAAAACTGAAACAGCCGATTTTGCCAAACGAACCCACCGGGCGGCCGTGAATTTTCGCGCCGTGAGCCTGAGCGGCGTCTTCGATGACGGCTATGCCGCGGCGTTGGGCAAGCGCGAGCAGGTTGAGCATGGGAACCGGCTTGCCATAGAGATGGACCGGGATGATGGCGCGGACGGAAGGGTCAAAAAGACCGGGCAATTGGTCTTGGTCCAGTAAGAAGGTATCTGCGCGGGCATCGACGAGAACCGGTTCGGCGCCCGCCAACTCGATGGCGGCGATGGTGGCGTGGAAGGTGTTAGCGGGCGCGATTACCTTATCTCCGCGGCCGATGGCGAGCGCGCGCAGGGCGAGGATGAGAGCATCGGTACCGGTGTTGACGCCGCGGGCATGCGCGCAGCCGCAGTAACGGGCAAAGGCAGCTTCAAACTCGCTGACTTCGCGGGAGAGCACGTAGGCGCCCGCGAGCAGCATGCGCTCCAGATCGGCCACGAGGGGCTGAAGATCGCCGAATTGATGCGGATAGTTGTAGCGGGAAACGCTATCGACCGCAGGAATGAGTTCAACCGGCGGCATCGAGAACCAGCCTACAGCGAGGAGTTTCGAAAGTCATCAACGACGCGTATTTCAGAGTACTAGACGGTTCATGAAACTGCCAGGAGGACCGCCGGGCGTAGGCCGCGGGGCTCGGGCTGGAGATTCTCGGTCACGCCGCTCTGAAATTGGCCCCTGGCGACCGAAACACTTTGCTCTCAATTATTTCGGGAGACGACTGCAGCCAGGTGACGGCAGAAGGCGCGCGCGGCGTGTTGGGCTGAGGCTGGGAAAGGATTACGAAAAGCCTTGTTGTCATCTCGAAATAAACCGCTCGTGGCCTTTTTACTTTCGGCGGCTGTCGCTTTGGCACAGAACCAGAACACGACTGTCAACCTTGCGACCCAGGGGCGGAATGCCGATTTTTCGAATTACCCGTCCACTCGTCCGGTTTCGGTGGGCGCATCGCTGCCATCGACGTGCGATGTAGGGCAGTTGTTTTTCAATACGACGGCTGCGCCGGGTTCCAATTTGTACGGGTGTACAGCGACGAACACGTGGACGCCGCTGGCGAGCGCGAGCGTCAATACGCCGCAGGTGGTGATCAGTCCGGGGAGCCTGAACTTCGGTTCGCAAACGGTGAACACGCGCAGCACGGTGCAGACGATTACGTTGACGAATACAGGCACCGCATTTCTTTCCGTTTCGGGAATCACGATGACGGGAACGAACGCGGCCGACTTTCTGGTATCGAACACGTGCGGGACGGTAGTGCCGTCGGGAGCGAGTTGCACAATTTCGGTCACGTTTCAGCCTTCCACAACGGCGGTTGAAACGGCAGCCATTTCGATCAGCGGGAACGAGCCGGGTTCGCCGGTGCTGGCGAGCGTTACCGGAACGGGTTCGGCGCTGATCACCAGCGGCGGACTGATCGTAACGCCTTCGGCGAGCTATGCGGGAGAAAACGATTCGATCACGCTGACGGCGAACCGTCCGGTGAACTGGGCATTGGCCGAGGGAAGCTCGGGAACGCTAACTGCCACGAGCAGCACGTCGGCGATCTACCGCGCGCCGGCAACGATCTCGGCGCAAAACGTCATAGGCGGGTGCCAGGTGACGCCGAACGACAGCGTGTTCAATACGCGTGTTGACAATTTGCCCCTGGAATCGCACTCGGCACAATGGACATCGAGCGTGGGCTCACTTCCATTGAGCTTTCTGGCGTCATGGGGAACGAATATCGCAGACGCGACGACGCCGGTGAAAACCATGCTCTTCTACTACACGCCGCTGTATAACGGCCCGTTTGTAATACCGGCGTGGCCGGGATTGAAACGCCAGGGAGGCACCTTCGGGACGCGGCTGAACAACACCGATCATCACATCATGACGGTGCGGAAGGACAATTGCCAGTTCTACGAGACGTACAACGACTGGTTTATTCCGGGCGTTTGCCGCGACGGAAAAACGCCGGGATGCAACGCACAGAGCGGGCTCGCTTACGCGTGGAACAACTATGCGCTGCCGGCGCAGGGCTCGACCGACGCCGCGGGATTGCCGCTCGCCCCGCTCATGGTGCATCTGGATGAAGTAAAGGCGGGCGTCATTCGTCACGCCATGCGATTCACACTCTCCAACGGCTATATCCAGGCTGCGCCGTACTGGCCGGCAAACAGCTATAACGGATGCAAGACCTGCACCGGCCAACCGCCCTATGGAGCACGATTCCGCCTGAAGGCCAGTTATGACATCAGCCGATTCAGCCCGGCTGCCCAGACGATTTTAACGGCGCTGAAACAATATGGCATGTTTCTGGCGGATGCGGGACTCGGGCCGACGATTGCGGTGAATACGGACATGAGCGGCGATGCGACGGCAATGAACGCGCTGGCGCAAATCGAAGCGGCTTCTATCTCGATGGCGAATTTCGAAGTGGTAGATGAGTCGAGTTTAATCGTCAGCAACACGTCCTGGCGGGTAAATCCCGCAAATACTTACCAAACGCCGGCTACGTTTGCCGACGTCATGGCGACCGACCAGGGGAATTCGAGCTACCAGGTGGCGGTGCCGGTTCCGTTACGCAGCGTGAACGTCGCTCTGCCCGCGACGCTGCTGACAATGGCGGCCGGCGTGCCGGGATACCAGTTGACGTCGTGGGTATCGGGGTCGAGTAACCAGGGTGTTACCTGGTCGATTGTTTCGGGTGTGGGAAGTGTCACCGCAAATGGGCTTTATACGCCGCCAACAACAGTTGCGACCACATCGCAAGTAGTGCTGCAGGCGACCAGCGCGGCAGATCCGAATGCGACTGCGAAGCTGTATATCAACGTCATTCCGGTGGGAACCAATCCGGCGGGAACCATCCGTATCGATACCGGCAGCATGACTGGCTCGACCGACGGTAGCGGGAACGCGTGGCTCTCGGACCAGGCGTTCGAAGCGGGGGCGTATGTGGATCTGCCGACGGACTATCCGAACTGGCCGTCGCTGAACGGAAGTACCGAGCGCTCCCAGTATCAGAGTTCCGGGCACACGTACGGCGACGACATGGTGTACCGGCTGATCGTGCCGAACGGAAATTACAAGATCCGGATGCTGTTTGCGCAACCTTACAACGGTTGCCAGGCGACGAGTTGCGCATCCTTCAGCAAGGCATGGCATGCGCCGCTGCATCTGGAGGCGAACGGGCAGATCGCGGCGCACAATTTCGATTTCGGTTTGCCGATTAATTATCAGTTCGCAACGCCGATCGACACCTACATTCCGGCGACGGTTACGGATAACACGCTGTATATCGCATTGCGAATTAATCTTCCGGATCAGATTACGACGTCGATCCCATCGCCGAGCGTCAACGGATTGGTGATCTCACCCGACACCAGCGCGCCGCACCTGGCGATCGATACGCAGCAGAGGACGAGTGTGACGGCAGGGAGTACGCTGCAGCTTTATGCAGTGGGCTGGTACATGAGCAATGCGGTGAACTGGTCGATTGCGGGGCCGGGCTCGATCGGTCCGGACGGGCTGTATACAGCGCCTGCGACGGCGTCTTCTTCCGACCAGACGGTGACAGTGACGGCAACGAGCACGACGAACCCTTCGATACAGACGACGGCGAGTTTGACCATACCGGCGAGCGTGTAACCGGCAGGATTCGGACAGCCCCACGGGCCGGGGCATTGCTAGGATCGAAACGACTGCATGAATTCTTTCGCGATCGTCTTTCTGGCGAGCGTCGCTTTCGTCCTGTACGTTTTAATCGGCTACCCGGCGGCGCTGGCGCTCTGGGCGAAACGTTTTCCGCGCCCGATTCGCAAAGAATTTCGTCCCCAGAAGATCTCGGTACTTATTCCGGTGCGCAACGGAGCGCGCTGGATTGAAGCGAAGCTGATATCGCTGCTGGCATCGGATTATCCGGCGGAATTGATCGAAATTCTAGTGGTTTCGGACGGATCGACGGATGAGACGAACGCGCTGGTTACGAATTTTCCGGATGCACGTGTTCGATTACTGGCATTGGCGCCGGGCGGGAAAGCGGCCGCGGTAACACGCGCACTCGCTGAAGTCACGTCCGAGCTGGTCGTGCTGACGGATGTGCGCCAGGCGTTCGACCGGCAAGCGATCCGGCGTATGATCGCGTGTTTTGCAGAACCGTCGGTTGGCGTGGTAACCGGCGAGTTGATCATTCGGGAGGGCAGCACGCAGGAAGAGTTCAATACCGGGTTGTACTGGAAATACGAGAAGTGGATCCGGCGAAATTTAAACCGGATCGATGCCATGCTGGGCGCGACGGGCTCGATCTATGCCGTGCGGCGCGAGGCGATCGGGCCGATTCCTGCGGAAATTCTGCTGGATGACGTGTACGTACCGTTTGTGGCCGCTGCGCGTGGTTTCCGGATCTATTTTGAGGATGAAGCGAAGGCTTACGACTTGCCGACGTCTTTGCATTCCGAGTTCCGGCGCAAGGTGCGGACGCAGGCGGGCGTGTACCAGATCATTCGCTATTTTCCGTGGCTGTTATGGCCGGGAAATCGCAGGTTCATTCACTTTTTTTCACACAAGTTCGGCCGGTTGATTCTGCCGTTCGCACTGATAGCGATTTTCGCAAGCAGTTTCGGCTTGCCGGATCCCTGGCGATGGATTGCGTTTGCCGCGCAGGCGTGCTGGTATGGCGCGGCGCTGCTCGACGTTCTGGTGCCCGAGGGATTTGTACTGAAGCGGATCACGGCGCCCGTGCGGGCCTTTACGGTGTTGGTGGCGGCGGCTTTCTGCGCGCTGGCGGTTTTCTTCCTGCCGGCGCAGACGTTGTGGAAGGAAACGAAGGTGAGTGAAATAAAGGCGGTCTGAGGAGACCGCCCTGGTGACTGAACTATTCGATTTCGCGCGGGCGTTTTTTGCGGTTACGTTTGCGCGCCAGCGCTTCTTTCGTCCGGCGCTTTTCACCCGGTTTCAGGTAGAACGAGTGCCGCTTGATCTCTTTGACGATATCTTCCTGCTGCACTTTGCGTTTGAAACGGCGCAAAGCGCTTTCGAGCGTCTCGCCTTCCTGCAGATGCACTTCTGCCAATTAAAAATTCACCACCTTCCGAATCTTTAGTGTAACGCGAGAGCCGTGCGGCTGAGCGTGATGGCATCGGTCTGCATCTTGTCCCATTCCTGCAGCGCTAAGCCGTGCGCTTCAAAGAAAGCACGGACGCGGCCCGCATTCCAACCGAAAACATCTTCGAGAACAGGCACCAGAACACTGCATGCGTCATCACTCAGAACGGTGCGCCTGGCGATCGGCGTGAGATACTTGTTTTCCGATACGGCGATGGTCAGGCCGTCCAGACGATTTACGTGCAGCATGACGTGAACATCGGAACTGCCGTCGCCGACGTAGATCACACTGTCGTGGCCGATGCGCATACGCGTTCGGAGCTGATCGACCACGGCGACTTTTCCATAGCCGGCGGGCAGGCGCACGATAGACTCTATTTCGCCCGATTCCGGATGATAGCGGAAGCGCGTTCCGTGGATGTGATCCGGCGGAACGATGCCCTCCAGCGCGGACTGGATCACTTCTTCAGGCGCCGCCGAGACGACATGGAAGGCAAACTCGCCGTGATCAAAATTGCGCAAGAGATCGGAAAGCAGGGCGATATTTTCTTTTAACCGGATCTGCTTGCCGACGGCCGCGAGGTGCTCCCTGCGCACGCGCCGGAATTCCGGATCATGGAGGAGCAGGTACGCCAGCTCGCCGCCCTGCTGGACGAGATGTATATCGGAAAGACCGGCCACCCGCTCGCTGAAACCCTTCACACCGAGCAGCTTGCTGAGTACAAGACCCGAATCGTTGAAGCTTAGCGTCTGGTCGAAATCACTGACAAATAAATACCGTTTCCCTGATGGGGACATAATACGTCCTTTCAATTTTTTTGTGCAGAGCGTCGGGGCGCTGTCTTAGCGACGAGGAAGGAGGAGCAGTTCCGCGCTGCGGCTGCTCTTACCAGTTTAGACGGATCGGGGACTCGCAGGGTGCAAGGTAAGCGGAAAAGCTGTTATATCTGGCTGCATGGACGGGCGGCGCGTTCACGGGGTTAAGCCGAAGTACCAGAAACTTTTCGAGTCGCTGAAAGCGGATATCGCCGGCGGCCGGTTCAAGCCCGGGCAAAAACTGCCGAGTGAAGCAGCACTGATAAACCGGTCGGGGTTGTCGCGGATTACGGTAGGGCGCGCGATCAGCGAATTGCAAAAGCTGGGATTGGTGGACCGTGTAGCCGGATCCGGTACCTATGTCCGGAATGCGGCGGCTAGCGATCGAGGCCCGTTCTTATTCGGGCTGCTCATTCCCGATTTGGGAGAAACAGAAATCTTCGAGCCGATTTGCCAGGGAATCGCGAATGCGCCGGGAGCGACCGAACACGCTCTGCTATGGGGGCATGTGGAAGCTTCGGTGAGCAAGGCCGAGCAGGCGTGGCGCCTATGCCAGCAGTACATCACGCGCAAGGCGGCCGGAGTATTTTTCGCGCCCCTGGAGTACGAACGAGACGCCGAGAAGATGAATCGCCGCATTCTGGCGTCGCTCAGGCAGGCCGGCATTGCTGTTGTGCTGCTCGACCGGCAAGCAGCGAGAGCTCCTTATCGGAACCGCCCGGATCTGGCCGGCATCAATAACCGCCAGGCGGGATATGTGGCGACCGAGCACCTGATCAGTCTGGGATGCAGGCGGATCGGATTTGTGAGTTATCACGGCGCGACGTCGACTATCGCGGAACGAGCGGCCGGCTATCAGGAGGCACTGGCGGCGCACGGTTTACGTCCCTTTCCGGAATCCGAACTGCAGTCCGATCCGGGAAATGAGCCGACCTGGACATGGAGACGAAAGGGCGACAGCAAATCGATCGAGGGATTCATATGCATCAATGACCGCGTTGCCGGACAACTGATGCAGGTCTTACTTGCGCGGGGCGTTCATATACCTGAAGATGTTCGCCTGGTGGGGATCGACGATGTAACGTATGCCGGTTTGTTGCCGATACCGCTCACAACCGTTCGCCAGCCAACGCGTGAGATCGGTCAAGCCGCATTGCAGGCAATGCTCGATCGCATACGCATGCCGCACCTGCCGCCGCGCGAGATTTTACTCGATGGTGAATTAATCGTGCGGCGGTCGTGCGGCGCCAAGAGCTGAGCAGTTCATTGTTTTGTCACATCGACGGCGTTTGCCAGGACTGCGGTCAGCAAGCTCAGGCCCACCAGCAGGAACAAGGCAGCACGCAAGGACGATGCGTGTGCGATGAAGCCGATCAGCGGCGGACCGAAGAGGAAGCCTATGTAACCGGATCCGCTCACCGTCGCGATCGCTGCGCCGGCCGGAAGCGAGTTGATGTTTCCGCCGGCGCTGAAGGCCAACGGAACGATAACGGAAAAGCCGGCGCCGGTGAGGGCGAATCCGGGTAGCGCCCAAGCTGGAGCCTGAGCGGTTAAGGCAACTGTCAGGCCGCATGCTGCGAGCAGGGCGCCGGCACGAACGGTCATGACGGGCCCGAGGCGTCTGGTTACCGTATCGCCAAACAAACGAAAAATTGCCATGCCGGTCGAGAAAAGAGCGTAGCCGGCAGCCGCACTCGCGGGATTTGCGAGCAAAACCTGTTTCAGATAGACGCCGGACCAGTCGGCCACAGCGCCCTCCGATAAGAACATGCAGGATCCGATGATGGTGAGCAGGATAAGCGTGCGCGGAATACGTCGCAAATCAAGCCGCGAGACATGCCTGGCGGCATTTTGCGAGTGCCACAGGAAAGGCGCAGTGCAGGCGCTTATCACAAGAAAAAATATGGCGGCGGTGCCGAAATGAATGAGAGGCGCGACGCCGCGCGCGGCGATGAGGCCGCCGAGGCCGGCACCGAACATGCCGCCAAGGCTAAACAGCGCGTGAAAGCGGGACATGGTGGGTTCACCGATCTCCGCTTCTACGGCGACCGCTTGTGAGTTGATTGCCACGTCGTTCGCTCCTGCCAGCAGACCATAGAGGGCGAGCGCGAGAAACAAAGTCGGAGCGTTTACGGCCAGCGCGGGCGCGAGGAGCGCAAAACAAAAGCCGATTGTGCTCCAGGCGGCCACCTGCTTACTACCGAAGCGCGCTACCAGCCAGCCTGCGCCCGGCACACCAAGCACGGATCCAACGGCTGTTCCCAACAGGCAAACACCGAGTGAAGCATTCGTCAGGCTGAGGGTGCTCTGAAGCGAGGGAATGCGCGAAACCCAGGTTGAGACGATGAGGCCGTGAAGCAGGAAGCGCGCCGCGACCGCCCACCAGGCGGCGGTGAGGGCAGATGGTTGTAATGTATGGGGCAGCGTGAGTTCTGTCGCTTTGGCCATAGATCTTCGATGGCCAGCCGGTAAGACAGGTTGCGCGAGCGACGCAAAAGCTGCTATAGCAGATCTTCAGAGAACGGCTGGCGCGGCTGCTCTGGCGGACTGCGATTGTTACAGTGAAAAATCAGCATGGAAATTGTTAAAGTAATCGGGCGCGAGATTCTGGATTCGCGCGGAAATCCTACTGTCGAAGCGGACGTATATCTGGCGGATGGAACGATTGGGCGCGCGGCGGTTCCTTCGGGCGCGTCGACCGGAGAGCATGAAGCCGTCGAGCTGCGCGATGGCGAAAAGGGGCGTTATCTCGCCAAGGGCGTGCGCAAGGCCGCTGAGAACGTGACGAAGACGATTTCGCCGGCGCTTGCGGGTATGGATGCGGCGGATCAGATTGCGATCGACAGCAGGATGATTGCGCTCGACGGCACGCCGAACAAGGGCAAGCTTGGCGCAAACGCGATACTGGCAGTATCCATGGCGGCTGCACGCGCGTCGGCGGAATCGGAAGCGACGCCGCTCTACCGCTACCTGGGCGGGGTGAATGCACGTGTGCTGCCGGTGCCGATGATGAACGTGATTAACGGCGGTGCGCACGCAGACAACTCGGTCGACTTGCAGGAGTTCATGATTGTGCCGGTCGGTGCGCAGAAATTTTCCGAGGCACTGCGCATGGGCGTCGAGACATTCCACACGTTGAAGACAGTCCTGAAGAAGCGCGGCTACTCCACCGCAGTCGGCGATGAGGGTGGGTTCGCGCCGAGCTTGAAATCGAACGACGAGGCGCTGGAAGTGCTCATGGACGCGATCGAGAAAGCCGGTTATAGACCGGGCGAAGAGATCGGTATCGCACTCGATCCGGCGTCGAGCGAGTTCTACGACAAAGACAAGAAGAAATACGTCTTCAAGAAATCGGATAAGAGCGAGAAGACGTCGGAACAGATGGTCGAGTTCTGGTCGAACTGGGTTTCGAAGTATCCGATTCTGTCAATTGAAGACGGCATGGCGGAGGATGATTGGGACGGCTGGAAGAAGCTGACAGATGCGCTCGGGAAGAAGATTCAGCTCGTGGGCGATGACCTGTTCGTAACGAATACGACACGGCTGCAGCAGGGGATTGACAAGGGAGTTGGCAACTCGATTCTGGTGAAGGTGAACCAGATCGGTTCGTTGAGCGAGACGCTGGAAGCGATGCGCCTTGCAGCCAGCGCGCACTATACAGCCGTGGTTTCGCACCGCTCGGGCGAGACGGAGGATTCCTTCATTGCGGATCTCGCGGTGGCCACGAACGCCGGGCAAATCAAAACGGGTTCGGCGAGCCGTACGGATCGCATCGCGAAGTACAACCAGCTTCTGCGGATTGAAGAGGAGTTGGGTGCTGCGGCGATTTATCCGGGGCGCAAGGCGTTTCTGCAGTAATGGCGAAGCCGCTTGTTCTAACCATACTCGACGGCTGGGGTTATTCGAGCGCGAGCGAAGGTAATGCCATCGCGCTCGCGCGCAAGCCGACGTACGACCACTTACTCGCCACTTATCCCAATACGCTCGTGCATACTTCGGGGCCGTACGTCGGTTTGCCGGAAGGCCAGATGGGCAACAGCGAAGTCGGGCATATGAACATCGGCGCAGGGCGGGTGGTGTACATGGATGTGACGCGCCTTGACATGCAGATCAGTTCCGGTGAGTTTTTCACGAATCCGGTCCTCCTCAACGCGCTGAAGAAAGCCGAAGGGCATCATCTGCATTTGCTCGGGCTGTGCAGCGACGGCGGTGTGCATGCGCAACTGACCCACTTATATGCGCTGCTCGACATGGCGAAAAAGCACGGGCTGCGCGAGGTGTTCGTGCATTGCTTTATGGATGGGCGCGACACGCCTCCGGAAAGCGGCGCGGGTTACATCGAGCAGCTAGAACGGAAGATGCGGGAGCTCGGTGTCGGGAAGATTGCATCCGTTTCGGGACGCTACTACGCGATGGACCGGGACAAGCGCTGGGAACGGATCGAGCGCGCGTTCGGCGCGATGGTGCTCGGCAACGGGGCGAAGTTCACGTCGGCGGTTGAGGCAGTACGTAAGTCCTATGAGCGCGGCGTGACGGATGAGTTTATCGAGCCGGTGACGATTGTCGATGGCAAGGGCGAGCCGGTTGGATTAATCCGCGACGACGACAGCGTTGTGATGTACAACTACCGTGCGGATCGCGCGAGAGAGATCACGATGGCGCTGACGGATCGAACGCTTGCGCAGCCTTCGCGCTCGCTTGTGCCGAAGAACCTGACATACACGATGATGACGCAGTACGACAAGAATTTCGGGCTGCCGTTTGTGCTGCCTCCGGAACATCCGGATAACATTCTGGCCGATGTTCTGGAGCGGGCGAACTGGAAGAACCTGCGCGTGGCGGAGACGGAGAAATACGCGCACGTGACATATTTTTTCAACGGCGGCAACGAAAAGCCCTATGCGGGCGAAGAGCGGGAACTGGTGGCATCGCCAAAGGTGGCGACTTACGATCTGAAACCGGATATGAGCGCGCCGGGTGTTACACAAAAAGTCGTTGCGGCGATCGAGCAGGGAAGTTTCGACCTGATCGTGATGAATTTCGCGAACGCCGATATGGTGGGGCATTCGGGAAAGCTCGAGCCGACCGTGCGCGCGGTGGAAGCGGTGGATGCGGGGCTGGGCGAAATTTACCAGGCGCTCAAGCGCACGGGCGGTTCGTGGCTGGTGACAGCCGATCACGGTAATGCCGAGATGATGATCGATCCGATTACAAAAGGCCCGCACACGTATCACACGACGAATCCGGTGCCGCTGATTTACATGTCGAACGAGCAAACGCCTCTGCGCGAAGGCGGCGCGCTGCGGGATATTGCGCCGACCGTGCTTGGCATTCTCGGAGTTGAGCAGCCGGCGCAGATGCGTGGCGAAGATTTAAGAAGATAAATCCATCACGCAGCGCAGCCGCGCACGCGCCGAAGCTGTGCGGCGGCAGCGGTCCACTGAAGTGGTTGCGGCGCAGCTTTGGGAGAACAGCAGGAGCCGGGCTGGTGCTCCATTCCTGATCCGGCGCGACCTGGAGCGCGCGATACCGTGACAGTTTAGCGGAAATGAACAAACCAGATCGAAGAGAGTTTCTGCGGATGACGACGGCTTCGGCATTGACACCGGCGCTGGCCGCTCCCCAGAAAAACGCAGAGGCGAAAAATGCGCGCCGGCCGCCGAACATTCTGGTCATTATGGCCGACCAGCACCATGCCGGATTGACGAAAGCGGCCGGATTTCCGCTGGACACCATGCCGGCGCTCGATCGCCTGGGTCAAGGCGGAGCGCGTTTTGAACGTGCCTATGCGTGTGCTCCGCTGTGCGTGCCGAGCCGGGTCAGCATGCTCACCGGACGCTGGCCGCATGCGCATCGTGTGCGGCAAAACAGCGCGGCGGATCACGCCGTATTTGAGAAGGACCTATTCGACGTTGTGAAAGCGCTCGGCTACCGGACGGGCCTGGCGGGCAAAAATCATAGTTATCTGACGCCGGCAAAGCTGGACTTCTGGCGCCAATATACACATCTGGGCGGCTGGAAGGCTGCGAATGCACCGGCAAGCTTTCAGGCATTCGACGAATGGCTGACAAAGGAAAATTTTGCCAGCGAACCCGATGCGGCGCCGTTCCCGGCAGAGGCGCAGCATCCGTGCCGTATCGTATCGGACGCATGCGAGTTCATCGATGACTCCGGCAGCCAGCCTTTTGCATTGTGGGTGAGTTTTCCCGAGCCGCACAATCCGTATCAGGTATCGGAGCCATACTTCAGCATGTTTCCTCCCGAGCAGATTCCGGAGCGGCAGGTGGGCCCTGAGGCCTTAGAGAGAAAAGGGTTCAAATGGCGCTGGCTGCGCGGACTGGAAGAAGATGCAAATCCCGGTTATGACGCGATGTGGCGGCGTACGCGCGCAAACTATCTCGGGATGCTGCGATTAATCGACGATCAGGTCAAGCGGCTTATCGATCATCTGCAAGAGAAACGGCTTGGCGAGAACACAGTTGCCGTCTATCTATCCGATCATGGCGATTATTTTTGTGATTACGGCTTAATTCATAAAGGCGCAGGCATGCCGGAAGACTTGATCCGGATACCTATGACCTGGTGGGGAGCAGGCATCAGGCCTCAAGGAACGCTGAAAGAGCCGTTTGTCTCGACGGCGGATGTGATGCCGACAATATGCGAAGCGCTTGGAACGCCGGTTCCGCACGGAGCGCAAGGGCGAAGCTTGTGGCCGCTGCTGCAGGGGAAGGCGTATCCGAAAGAAGAATTTCGCAGCGCTTATAGCGAAGTCGGTTTTGGCGGCATGTACTACGACGAAGACGATCACGTGCCGTACTCGATTGCCGAATTTCACTCCGTTCCCGGATCGAAGCTGGGTTTCGATGAGCTCGATCAGGTAACGCAAAGCGGGAATTTGAAGATGGTGCGGATGGGCGATTGGAAACTGTTTTACGACATGATGGGCAACGGCGAGCTGTATCACCTTCCATCCGATCCGTACGAGTTGAAAAATCTCTGGCAGGAACCTGCAGCAGCTGTTGAACGGGAGCGGCTGTTGCAAGAGCTGTTGGCGTGGACGATTCGAACGGAAGACGACCTGCCGGTTGCTGCCTACAAAACGAAATGGCCCCCGCGGAACTGGTATGCGCCGTACCGCAGGGGCGGACGTCAAAAAGGTTAACGCAAGACCGCTGGCGTGAGCGATCGCCGCGTGGTTTACTGCTATCCTTCTCTTCTTCTTACGATGCAACCGCGGCGCCGGCGAGAACACGAGCCACTTGCGACTGGCGACGCATCAGTAAGTAGAACGCGCTGAAGTGTGTGATCATCAGCAGCGGCACGTAGATGATCGGGATCACGTATGCAGCGCCTAATTGTCCCGCCAGCGCGGGCAGGCCGACCTGCATGGCGTGGTAGTAGTCGAAGATCAGGTCGGTAATTCCCACGAGGTTGAAGGCAACGACGAACAGCCAAAACAACGGACGTATTCCGGCTGTGAGAAGCGCCAGCATGGCCAGTACTCCGGTTGCCAGGTCCCAGTAGGCGGCGAACACGGCGAAGTGAGCGGGGAGATTGGGACCGACGACGCCTGGAAGGATGAAGACGAGCCCAAAGAAGCGGAAGCTGTGCAGGGTAGCGATGGCTCGTTGCGCTCCGAACCGGTCCATCGACTTGAGCCTGGGCAGCAGGTATACACCAAAGCAAAGCAGCCACGCGACGTAGCCCAAAACAAGCTGTATTTGGAAAAGAGTTTCCGGGGACATTTTTGGCCTCCTTTAGATTTGCCGGCTCATAGGATGATTTATATCATCCTATAGATTCAGATTTTTTGCAAGGCGAGACCCAACCGCGGATGAATTGCATCGTGAGATGATTGCCAGCATCCTAAAGGTAGCTATGCGTTACGGACCTGAGCACAAAGCCGAGATTCATCAGAAAATTGTGACCGACGCCTCCAGGCGCGTTCGCGCCGAAGGCCTAACCGGCGCCGCGGTTTCAGCCATTATGCGGGACGCCGGCCTGACCCATGGAGGCTTCTATAAGCATTTCGGAAGCAAGGACGAACTGCTGCTCGAGTCGTTGAGCGAGGCTTTCCGGGAAATGGCCGAGTGCCTGGCTCGCGCTGCGGAAGAGTCTCCGTCCGGGACAGCGTGGAAAGCGGTTGTTAAGACTTACCTCAGCCCGGGGCACTGCGACCATCCTGAGCGCGGGTGCCCGCTGGCTGCTCTTGCGCCTGAGTTGGCGAGAGCCGATCGCGCGATGAAGGTCCAGATCCTGGGAGGGCTGACGAAATACAAGGATCGGATACTTCCCTTTATGCCGGGCCGGCGGGCTGCCGATAAAGAGCGTAACTTTCTGGTGATCTTTTCAGCAATGATCGGGGCAATTGCAATCGCCCGCATACTGCCGGAGCGAGCGGCGCGAGCTACCGTGCTCGCGAGCGCACGAGATTTTCTCCTGCGCAGCGTCCGTTGAGTTGCAGGCTAGACACCTACTCGACACGATCAATCAACAACGTGCGAGCCATTCAGATTAGACCTTTCGGTCTGCAATCGCCTTTTTTCGACAAGCTGTTGGGTTAGAAGTGCATATGCCGCCCGCAGGAGAGGATTAAGGGGTAACGTTACGAGTCGACTGATAAGTCGCCGGAATCAGTCGATAAGTGAAGCATGTTGTTTATTACGCGGCGCGTTGGATTTAGATCTTAGACTAAGCGTGGCCGGCCGTATGGTGACGTAGGAGAGCTACGTACGAGGCAAGACTTCCTCATGAAACAAAGGCCGGCAGCTAAACTTCGCCGGATAACGGAGCAAAACTTTCAGAGCGCCGAGTAGTTGAAATCGCCCTGACGGCTAAAGAAGACCGGTTCCAGGACGATAAGTGCGTCATGAAAAGTCATTCGGCGTACGCGGGCGTTAAATTTTTATTCAAGCGCTCGCTACATTCAAACATCGCACTATATATCGGCCTGTTCCTGGCCGGCACACTCCCCAGCCTGGCGCAGCAAAATGTTTATGGCTGCCCCGTACAACCTTCCAATTCGGTTTTCTACGCAAAAATCGACTCGCTGCCCGTACTCGCCCAGAGCGCGACGTACACGGCGAACATGACGACTGCGAAATTGACTTGGGATAGCGGGTTCGGCGTCACCGCCTCGAATTCGCTTGCTCCTACCATTAATGCGCAGTTCTTCTACACGCCGGCCTACAACGGTGTCTGGCGTTATCCGGAATTTTATGACGTGGACCGGCAGGCAGGCAGTCTCGGCGGCAATTTCCCGGCCGATCATCACACGATTGTTGTGGACACAGATACCTGCACG
>DATBGM010000052.1:0-37680 GCA_036557945.1 Bryobacteraceae bacterium
CCCAGGCCAGGCCGGCATCGGCCTGATACTGCTGCACGGCGCAGCTCAAACGATGCAAACTACCGGGGGCCGCGCAATCTGATGATCTCGCTCGAAACGAGCCGTCTGGTTCATCGTTTAAAGCAGTGCAAAATACTCCAAAGTGGTTAAGAATGCGGCTTGCTTTCTTGCTCCATGCTCCACCTCCGGGATCAATGATCACTCGCGGTTTCAACATCTCGCCGTCCAGCGGTTTCCATTTGTCCCAGAAACCGCCAAGAAGCTTTATGTACTCCGCCCAAATATCTACATATTTCCGAGTTCCCCCTGCTTGACGATGCCGGGCAACCCCCAGCTCCTGACGAAGCCATCCGATCTCTTCCTGACCTGCAGGCCCGTTAGGAGTAAGCAGTTTTAAACCGTTATACTCGGGCGGATTATGGGAAGCGGTGATCATCGCGACGACTGGTGCACCGTAGTATCGACGGGCGAAATATGCGACCGGCGTAGGTACACAGCCCACGTCAAAGACGTTTGCACCCGCATCTACTATGCCTGCCACTAACGCGGCATTCAAATCGATGGATCCGCAGCGCACATCGTGAGCTACGATGAAAGGCCCTGCCGTCCGCCAGCGTTCGCCAATTGCATTACCGACGGCAAAGAGTAGGGCCTCATTTACCTCTTCCGGATACACGCCGCGAATATCGCATTCTCGGAAGATTCGCATAACCAAACGTCTATTCTTTCAGTTCCTAAAGTGAAATTCACCTCCGCCGTCAAGATGCGTCCAAGACTCCCCTCGCCATAGTTACGAAATATCAAGGTGCCCATTCTGACGTCGAGGCGCGTCACGTATAGCAGATCGGTTCAGCAAAGGTCGTCATGGAGTCGAGCGTACACCCGAGCCGCTATCTTGTCCGCCAGCTTGTCTAGATCGTCGGCGCTTAGAGCGCTCAGCTCAATGTGGCCAGAACGCTTATTAAAATCAGGTATTGCCAGGTTGTCGATGTCGCGGGAGTTGAGTTTTTGTTTCAGCTCCGACAGTAGCGTATCAACATCGGGATCCGTATCGCGGAGTGATTCAATGCGCTGGATGCCGTAGCAGACGGTAGAGTGATCTCTTCCGCCATAGAAGCGGCCAATGATTGTCGTGCTCCACCGTCCTACACGTGCTGCGAGATACATGGCGATCTGCCGATTGAAGCAAGCTGGTTGCGAATTGCCCAGTCCGCGTGTAGGTCCAAGACGAGCAGACACGAGCGCATCGATCTCGGCAAGGGATAGCCGGCGTTCCCGTACGGATTGCGGGGCAAAGGATGGAGATGCCATTATGCACTCCTCGCTGTCAGCGCCGCAGCCGGTCGGACAAGCAGGCTTCGGCCATCCGGTGATATCGCGGCGGGACACTGCGGCCACATTGCTTTTACGACGCGCAGCCACTCTGACAACTTCTCCCTGAACTTGCGAGGCCGCGCATACTCCGCATTGCCAAGCTGAGCGGCCAGGCCGAGGCTGCCCGACAATGGAATCGCCTCCTCATTTCTGGCTGAAAAACAACGATAGGACAGCCACATGAACAAGTCCAGCACAGCGGGCGACGCGGAAAGAACACGCACGGCGTCGAGATCAGTCGGAATCAGATGCTCCGATATTTCTCGATAGAACTCGTCGCTTAGCACAATAACGTTCTCAAACTCGTCGGAGAGCACCGGCTGATCCGGTTCGCGGTTGTACCAGATCTGTGCCTCTCGCAGGAAGTTGAAGCGTGAGCGCTGTACCAGCTTAGCGGCGTTGCGGATCTGGTCCGTGCCAAAGAAGATAGTGGCGCCGAAAATTCGCTCGAAGGCACTTACCAATCGCCGGTATTCCTTTCCGCCCTTGTGCATTCCGAAGATCTCGAGCATTTCGCCAGCGCTTCGGAAGCGAATGATCGGGCTCTTTTGCTGTACAGCTAAGGTGGCCAGGAAGATGGGAACGATACGATCCTGGCCGAATGGGAGGCCGTAGTCCGGGTGTCCTGTGATCTGTAAGACAAATTGACCGTTTCGGCGCTGGTATACCAACTGGTTCTGTGGTGGTCGGCGTACTGGCAACCCGCAGAGCACGAAAGGCCGCGAGCAAAAGCAAAGCAACTGACCGGCCTGCTCGCGCTTAATACGGACGAGCTCGATCCCTTTGGCCTTTTCCATTGTCCGCTTCGACACGATCAGCTCGCGGTGCGTTTGGCGCAGAATTTCGCCTGCCCTTTGCATTGCCCCGCGGCTGGCTGAGCTCAGTGATAGTCCGGGTGTCTTCTGATTATTCAAATCTCACCTCAAAATTGCGCTCCTTTTGAGCGCGATTTGAGGCGGGACTTTAGGGGCGATTGCCACCAAAAGTAGCGTCAGCTCGCCGTTACTGCGATTACTACCTTAACGGCGACTGCTTCGTAACTCGTTGAAACTGAGTGGACTTGTTTGCCTTAACTCACCATCGATGACGCATAAGTTCTTTGTTGTCATTCGACTACTGTATTGCCAAGGTTGATGTCGCGGGTTCGAATCCCGTCTCCCGCTCCATGTCAAATCAATTTTGTCCGGCCCCGGACACATTAGGTAACAGATTGTTCTTGCTCTGCGGAAGCGAAGCGCCGACTCTGCGAGCGAAAGTTACCTGGCCACGCCATTCACATAAACCAGCGATTTCCCGGGAATAATTCTGATCACCGTTGAGTATATGAGTTCGTAAACGGTCTGGCAAAAAGTCATCTGCCCAGGTCGAATCTGCAAAACCGAACGGAACAAAACGATGATCAGGACTGCAATTTTGTGCTTCCTCCTTTCCGCCAGTTTCAACGCAAGCGCGGATGCGGGCTCCGTGAACCCGGTGATCCAGTGGAATCGAAATCTTCTGGCGATCGTGCGTACACCTGGCGCACAACCGGCGACCATCCACCCCACGCGCAGCTTTGCCATGATGCACGCGGCCATATACGATGCCGTCAATGCCATCGAACAAACGTACAAACCCTATCTTGCACGCATATCGGGTGTGCCGGCGGGCGCTGCAGAGCCAGCGGCAGCAATTTCGGCCGCACATGATGTTCTGATCGCACTGTACCCGAAATTTCAGCCCGGTCTCGACAGCGAACTCCGGCAATCACTACAACAGCTTCCGGATGGCCCGTCCAAAAATCAGGGCATCATGGTCGGGCAACTTGCGGCAGATCAGATTCTGGCGTTCCGCTCGAATGACGGATCGGGCGCTCAACCCCCTCCATATGTATTTGGAAGTTTGCCTGGAGACTACCAATCGACGCCCCCGAACCTCGCGACGCCGCAGTTTACACATTGGTCGAAGGTCACTCCATTCCTACTGCAGCACGCAAGTCAGTTCCGTCCAGGTCCTCCGCCCGCCTTGGCGACTACCGCTTATGCTGCGGCTTTCAACGAGGTCAAATCGCTGGGGCGCGCCCGCAGCACAAACGCCACTACTGACCAGGCAATCGCCGGACGCTTTTGGAACGGGCCAATCCAGAACTACTGGAATGAAATCGCGCAAACGGCAGCATTAGAAAAACATTTGACGACTGCACAGAGCGCCCGTCTGTTTGCGCTGCTGAACCTGACATTCGCGGACGGGGTTATCGCCTTTTACGAGGCAAAATATACATACAATTTCTGGCGTCCGGTGACAGCGATTCGCGCTGCAGGAGCCGATGATAATCCTGCCACAGCTTCCGACGCGGAATGGCTGCCTGAAACTCTCAAAACGGCGGCGGACCCGTCGTACCCGGGCGCCCACGCCGTGATTGCCGCCGCGGGGGCCACCATCCTAAGTTCCTTCTTCGGAAGCGACCGGTTCAGTTTTCGTGTGACCTCAGAAGTTCTCGCTGGTTTCCAGCGCTCCTTCTCGAGCTTCTCGGCGGCTTCTCAAGAGGCCTCGAGCAGCCGCATCTTTGCGGGCCAGCACTTCGGGACCGATCTGATCGCCGGTCAACAACTCGGTAGGGATGTCGCCCGTTTTGCCTTCGCTAACTTCCTCACGGCTTCGGGCCGGTAAGAACCTGAATATCTGAATCATCCTTTCCGGAGATCAAAGATGGCACGTCTTTCTATATCCTTCGCCGCTTTTCTGCTGACCGCATTCACTGGAGCGGTCCCCGTAACAGCCACCGTCATCAATTTCGAAGCTCAGGCTGCCGGTAGGGCTGGAAGTTTCACCGGCACCTCCGATTCGCCGTTTACGATCGGAAGCGCCATATTTAACGGAGGCGAGTTACTCAATGCCGAAATTGGCCTTGATGCAGATCGAACCGGTATTTACGCGAGCCAGGGACTGTTCGGCTCGAGTGAAACAAATCCGCTCATCATCAGCTTCGCCAGCCCTGTCAATGCATTCAGCGTGCTGCTCGTCAACGGTGATGACATGCGCAGCTACACGGTATCCGACGATCTCGGTAATTCGATTACAATGCCCGTCGCCTCGGCGGGCGCCCTCGGCGCTGCTGTTTTTTCTCTGCCGGGACAAGGGCTGCAAAAGGTCTACATCAGCTCCGCGAACACAGATGCATGGGATTTTGCGATCGACAACGTCTCATTCACGCCGGTCGCCTCAACTCCGGAACCCGAATCGTGGCTGCTGGTGGGCGCTCCCTTCGCGCTGCTGATCTTCTTTCGCCGCAGGCGAGCAAGCACCTGACTAAAAAGTCCCCGCCTCGCGACGCGAGTTTCGAGCGCGCTCAAATGCTTCGAGGGCCGCGTGCCGTGCTTCCTCGTGTACCACAACCGGCAGTGGATAATTCGATCCGAGTTCTACGCCTGCTTGGGCCAAAACGTCCGCTGAGGCCATCCAGGGCTTGTGAATCCACGGGGCGGAAAGGCGCGCGAGTTCCGGAATCCAGCGCCGGATGTACTCTCCGCTCGCATCAAATTTTTCGCTCTGCAGCACAGGATTGAAGATACGAAAGTATGGAGCTGCATCCGCGCCGCATCCCGCCGTCCATTGCCAGCCGAGCGTGTTGTTGGCCAGATCGGCATCAACAAGCGTGGCCCAAAACCAGTACGCGCCTTCCTCCCAGGAAATGCGCAGATCTTTTACGAGAAAAGACGCCACAACCATCCGGACGCGGTTGTGCATCCATCCTGTCGCCCACAGCTCACGCATACCGGCATCGACGAGCGGGTAACCCGTCCTGCCACGGCGCCATTTTTTAAGAAGGTTGCGGTCGTTACGCCAGGGAAAAAACGCAAACTCTTTGCGGAGAGGCTCGTTCGTGGTGAACGGGAAATGAAATAACAAATGGTGCGCAAATTCGCGCCAACCGATTTCACGCAGGTATGCGTTGGCGGCTGCGGCATTATTGTTTGCGCCGCTGCGCAGAGCATGCCAGATCTGCCGCGGGCCGATTTCTCCAAAGTGCAGGTGGGGAGAAAGACGTGACGTGCCGGTTCGGGCCGGAAAATTTCGTTCAGTGGAATAATGCTCGAAGGCGCTGGACGAAAATCGTGCGAGCGCTTTTTGTGCTCCGCCTTCGCCGGGGGTCCAGGCCGCGCGCATGCCTGCTGCCCAATCGATCTCCGGCTCAAGGCCCAATTCGGTCAGTGCAAGCGAAACGGGCCAGCACGCGGGTCCTCGCCAAGTCTGCGGCGGATCTAACGGCTCGGCCGGCTCAGGCTGTTTCAGGCACGCTTTCCAAAACGCCGAGAAGATTTGAAACGGCTGTTGCGTGCTGCCGGAAACGGTCCAGGGCTCAAACAGAAGCGCACTGTTGAAACTGTGCGTTTCGATTCCTTCAGCGGTCAGAACCCGCTTGAGCTTTGCATCACGCGCTATAACGGCTGGCTCATAACGCCGGTTCCAGAAAACTGCACCGGCATTTGTCTCGCGAATTAAATCATGTATTGCAGGCTCAGCAGGTCCGCGCCGGATGACCAGGCGCGAGGTTTTTTCGGCTAGCGCTTGTTCGAGGCTGCGCAACGATTGGTGAAGCCACCAGCGCGAGGCAGCTCCCGGCGGCCACGGATCTTCTTCTTCGGGTGACCAGATGAAAACAGGAACTACCGGCGCCCCGCTTTCAACCACTGCGCGTAACGCAGGGTTATCGATCAGGCGCAGATCCAACCGGAACCAGAGCAGAACGGGCCGCATATGAGTATGACGGGAGCGCAAGCGCGCGTTACTTCGACTCGCCAAACGCGAGCAACGCGTCGCCCGGCGTACCGCCCCACGTTCCATATCCCGAGGTAACGTAAATCATCCCGCCCGCCGCAACCGGACCGGTAACATCCAGCGAGCCGCCTTGTGCCTTGCCTCCGTTTACCGCATCGTACTTGCGCACCGTGTTCACATCCCAAAGAATTGCGCCAGTTTCTGCCGAATAGGCTCGCAGATGTCCATCGACTGATCCGGAGAGCACCGCCCCGGGGATCGCAGTCACGGGTGCGGATTGAGCAGGACTGCAAAGCTTCCGGCCCTCGCAGGACGACGGCTTGGCCGACCAGGCGACTTCGCCGGTGGCCGCATCGAGCGCAAACAACCCCCCGCCTTTCGCCGGGTCCAGAACCAGCCGGAAGCCTTGCGGCGAAGATTTGTCGGAGGCGGTGCCCAAACGCACATCGGAGAGGGCGACAAAAACGCGCCCGGCTTCCGCAGCCGAGCCCCATTGAATACCGCCGAGTGCGCCGCCCTGGCCGATACGTCTGCTCCAGATCGGAGTGCCTCCCGCGTCGGGATCGAAAGCGTAAACTATTCCCGATTTCTGTCCGATCACCAGGGCGCGTTTTCCGTTGCCGAGCGAAACGAGCATGGGGGGCTGGCCGAAATCGAAATCGCGGCCATGGCTTGCCGGACAGTTGCTCTTTACGCCCGTGTCGCAACCGATGTTGTAGATATCGCCCGGTGTGGCCTGCTGCGTCCACAGCAACTTGCCGGTCTTCGCGTCGAGAGCGAGAATCGCATCGCTTGTCTTGGTAGCTGGATCGGAATAGTTGTCGCCGGTGGAAACATAGAGAACATTGCGCTTTTCATCGAAGGTGGGTGTCGACCATACGGCTGCGCCCGAAGCATTATGCTTGCCAGGCGCGGGTTCCGCTGTTGTGTAAGTCTTCCAAAGCTGGTCGCCGGTCGCGGCATTCAATGCCACAACGCT
Organism: Bryobacteraceae bacterium; assembly: GCA_036557945.1. Taxonomy (GTDB): domain Bacteria; phylum Acidobacteriota; class Terriglobia; order Bryobacterales; family Bryobacteraceae; genus Bog-105. The sequence goes on from DATBGM010000052.1 coordinate 7,112, forward strand.
GCCGCGAAACGTACAGCAGACATACTGCGGCGAAGCCGCGAGCACTTCTTCGAACGACGAGACGCCAACATACAAAACGCCCGCGTGAATCGCCGGTGTGGCAGTGATAATTGCCGCCGGATGCGTATCGGCCTGCTTCTTCCATAGCAGCTTGCCGGTGCCGGCGTTGACTGCGTACACGCTGGCGTGAGATCCGAAGAAAACGGCTTGCTGGTCGATGCTTACGCTAATACCGGAACGCACCGGTTCGTCGGGATGAAAAACCCATTCCGTACATCCCGATTGCGCATCGAGTGCATACAGATCGCGTTCGCCGCCTACAAATACGCGCCCAAAAGCAATGGCGGGCTGCGAACGCGGCGCCATTCCTTTGCCCAGGCTGAATGCCCACTTCAACTTGAGCTTCGGTATGCCGGCAACATTCAGACCCGCCCCCTCCAAAGTCTGGAAACGTGTGTTTTCTGAATTGACGCCCCAGTTCGTCCAAGCGAAGCGAGTATTTTTCAGCGCCCGATTGGTTTCGCCCGCCGGGCAGGCATTCGCCCGCGGACTCTCCGGTTTCGGCCCGGCATGTCCCAGGTAGTCAGCGACTGCGGTTCGCTCCGCTTCCGTCAGACCGGCGGCCTGCGTCTTCATGGAACCCCGCTCGAGCGTATTCACAATGGCGGCCGGCGTCATAGCCTGCAGTGCGCTCAAGGTGGGAACGCGGCCGGCCGGCTTATCGTGACACGCCGCGCACCTGGCCCGGTAGATACCCGCGCCATCTTGTGCAGAAATGGCGCATGCGCAGCAGAAGAGAAATAGAAAGATTCGTCGCATATAGAAGCAATTCCCTCTTATGGTTCAATTAATGCCGGCGGATTGCCTGCTCAGCACGTACGGCTGTTTTTGCGAGGGACTCCCGCAGATGCTGTACACATTCCCACACTATCCGCATTGCCCCAATCACAAAGCCCGCAAGGCCGCAACAAAACAGAACCTGGTTCAGCACGTTCGCCACTGCCCCGGCCTGTGACGCATGATCCACCGAAGGCGCAGCTACAAACCAGTTGCCCGATCGCAGCGCCACCCAAAGCACCGCCAACCCGGCCACATGAATCAGCAGCCGTACTCTGTTACGCACGAGCGAGGGATACGGCCGCAACAAGTTCATCACTGCTTGAACCAGGCCCGCGGAGATCAGCAGAAGCACCGGCCAGTGCAGCTTCTCCCAGACCGGCCCGAACGCTATGAAATGCGCCGAAGGCCCGAGAGCCAGGTACGGAGCCGAGGGCAGCGCCTGCCACCAGATGAATCCCGCGAGGCCGAAGATGATTTCAGCAACCGAATGCGTGCGCGGAATGGAGCCGGATGGTTTTCCGCCCGCCGGTAGCGAACGCGGATCCCAGTTCACCCGCAATTTCCAATGCAGCGCGGATTGACACAGCTCGAACGCGGCGAATACGGCTGTGACCCAGAAGAAAACCGGAAGCAGAACGGACGGCACCTGAATCAGTGCCGGAATCAGAGCCCGCGCCGGATCGGCGCTGAGCAGCGCTCCGACGATTGCAATAATTGAGCGCACAACCAGCGCGCCAATGGCTGCGATCTTCAGAAACAGCCAGTAAAACGGAAACACTTCCGGGCCGATCAGATAGCGCGCAGTACCATAACGCGCGGCCGCGACCACCGGATGGCCGTGCTTGCGGATTACATCGGCCTGCTCGTCCTCGGTTAAAGGCCGGCCAAGTGCTTCGGCCCTATCTTCCATCTGCGACAGAATATCGTCTGAGATCTCTCGCAGAATATCGTTTTGCGTCTTGCGCGGCAGCAGCGGCTTAACCGCGTCCAGGTAGCGTCCCAACAAATCCATCTGATGCTCTTTCTTATGAACTGACCGTTTCCTTGTCCACCGTGCCTGCCTCGCCGGCAGTCGCGATCCGTTCCAGCGAAGCGTTCAGACTTCGCCATTCCCGTAGCAATTGTTCAAAAACCGGAAAGCCCTCCCCCGATAAGCGGTAAAAGCGTTTGTTGCGCTTTGCCTCTTCGCGCCATTCACTGACGAGAAGGCCTTGCGATTCAAGCCTCCGCAGGAGCGGATAAAGCGTTCCTTCATCGATGGCAACGCCATGGTCCGCCAGAGCCTTGCGTAGCGTGTAGCCGTAATGTTCGTTTTGGAGCTGGGCCAGGACGGCCAAAACCAGGCACCCCCGCCGCAGCTCCAAACGTAAATTTTCGAACAGTTCTGAGTCCATGAACTACCTGTATGTCACATACTGTATTACACACAGTATGTGTCACATCGTAGCTATTGTCAATGGTATTTTTGATAAAACGAGGAACGTGAATCGTCGCTCTTTTTTATCGGGCGCTGCCGGAGCAACCAGCCTGGCAGCAGCGGGAGTATCGGGCCAAACGGCTGTAAAACCGTTAAGACTGATGAAGATCACCCATCCGCTCGCGATCACGATGTGGGACTTCTCGTGGCTCGAGCGGCGCTGGCCGGGCGCTGGTTACGAAGATTGGGACGCGATTCTCGATCAGCTTGTCGAGCGCGGTTATAACGCGGTCCGGATTGATGCTTATCCGCATTTCATCGCGGCTGCGCCGGAGCGCGTCTGGGAACTGCTGCCATGCTGGAACACGCAGGATTGGGGCAGCGCCGCGAGGAATCGGGTGCAGGTGCAGCCTGCCCTGAATCAATTTATCCGGAAATGCGCGGATCGCGGTCTGCGGGTCGCTCTATCTACTTGGTTTCGTCAAGATGTTGGCAATACGCATATGCAAATCCGGACGCCGCAGGATCATGGCCGCATCTGGAAGGAGACGCTCGCCAGCATCGAGGCCGCCGGACTGCTGCGGCATATTCTCTACGTTGATCTTTGCAATGAATTTCCGCTCGATGTTTGGGCCCCCTTCGTACCGCAAGGAATGCTCCGGGCAAGCCGCGAGGGCACTGCCTGGATGCGCGAAACCGTTGAGGTTGTGAGGCGTGCGTATCCGCAACTCGATTACACCTTCTCCATGACCTCGGAATACGATACGTGGCGCGAGCAGGATGTTTCGATGCTGGATTTTCTGGAACTGCACATCTGGATGGCTCAGGCTTCGGACTTTTACAAGCAGGTCGATTACAACTACGAGAGATTCTCGCCGGTGGGCTACGAGCACCTGGTGAATCGTGCCAAACCCTTGTACGAATCGAAGTCCCCATACTGGCAGCAGAAATTGAAGGACGGAATTGCACAGGCGGCACAATGGTCGCGCACCGCGAAGAAGCCGCTGATTACAACTGAGTGCTGGAGCCTGGTCGACTACAAAGATTGGCCATTGCTCGAATGGGACTGGCTGAAGGAACTCTGCGAGATCGGTGTACGAGCAGCAGCGGCAAGCGGCCGTTGGGTGGCAATGGCAACCAGTAACTTTTGCGGCCCGCAGTTTGCCGGGATGTGGCGCGATGTACCGTGGCACAAGCGTCTGACAACCGATATACATTCGGCGCGCATACGGCTGACATGAGTGTAGGATAGAGAGCATGAAAAGAACCGTTTTCTCGATCCTTTTGATAACGGGTCTTTGCGCGCTACCGGCTTTCTCACAATCGGCAAGCCAAGACGCCAAGGATGCCGCTCACGACACCAAAACCGCAACCGAAAAAGGTTACAAGAAGAGCACCAGCGCCGTAAAGAAGGGCGCGACAAAGAGCACCAGCGCCACGAAGAAAGGTGTTCACAAAGCAGCAGACAAAGTTGCTGATAAGACCACGAACTAGAGGAGAGGCGGGTCCAGCCTCTCTTCTTTGGAAAGCTCTTTATCGCTCGGGCTTTATCGAGCCGGAACATGTACGGTCATCAAAAAATGTCCGGCGTCTCCCCATTGAAAACTCGTGATTTCGGCGCCTGAGTGCTTGAAAATATCCTGAACCAGGTAGAAATCTGATTTGGTGCCGTAAAGAGCAAAATCCTGGTGATCTGCCACAAATTGCTCGATCGGTTGTTCGCGATTGAAATCGACGTGGCCCCACTCGCGAAAAGCCTTGTTGAGGATGTAAACCTGCTCTGTCGTGTTCATGCTTACGGGATACAGACGATACTTCAAATCGGGCGCGTAGTAAACGAAGTATAAGAACTCAGTGAAGGACCGGATTGCGAGCGGAAGGGTCTTTGCAGCGCTGCTTCGCACCAGGGCGTAGGGCTCCAGCGGATCCGACATGTGGCGGGTAAAAGTCATCTGGCTGCTGTTCTCCCCTGACATGAACTCTGACACGCCCTTGCGGCTGAGACGAAAGGTCTGGAGAAAATGCCCGAAGACGAGAATTCCCACGAAGATTGCGACATATTTTGCTGCGCGGCGGTAGATGCAGCCGTAAGCAACAAGCAGCACGCATCCAGCCGCTCCCGGCAGCAAGTAGCGCAGAAAGAGCGGGCCGCGCATAACGAATGCAAGGGTGATTCCGAGCACCGGAAAAGCCGCAAGACCGACGGCGACTGCTATTTCCTGATACGGAGGCGCAGCGGCCTTGCCATCCTCCGGCATCGCGGAGCGACGAATCTTCACGATGTACACGACCACCGCGATGGCAACTATGAACCAGCACGGAGCAAGTACAAAGCTGTAAAACTCAGGGATCTCCGCTGCTTTCACGGCATGCTGGGTCGCGTAGCCGGATGGCGCAAGAACGGTACGGTACGAATGCAACAGAGGAACATAAGAAGCGGCCGCCACTGCTCCTGGGACGAATAACGTGATCCATTCGCGCCAACGAAATTCTCGCGTGCGAAGCGTGCGCCACGCCTCCGCTAAGCCGAACGGGACCGCCAGCAACACCGCATAGCTATGGTTGAAATAAGCGGCTGCCAGCGAGACGGCAAACGCGATGCGCCAGCCCCAACGATTCGGATCTTCCTGCAATTCCTGCCAGCAAACCAGAGCCAGACCGAGAAAGCCCAGAATGAGCGCGTATGCGCGCGCTTCGGTTGCGTAGTAATAGGCGCCGGTCAACATAGGCAAGGCCATGGCGATCCAGCCTGCCGCATAGCCGGCGCGCTTTGCCACGAAGCGAAAGAGGCAAATACTGAAAATCCAGAACGAAACGATTTCGGGCAGCCGCAACGCAATCGGTCCGTCGCCGAAGAAAGCGCGCGCGGCACGGTGAATCAGGTGAAAAAATGGCGGATTGTAGTCGATCCCGTGTAGCTGCGCTGCCCAGGCGTCCGCAAGCGTTGGAAGCCGCGCAAGATACAACGTACACAGTTCGTCGTACCAAAACGGCTTACCGGCTGCACGAAGCAGTGTTCTGCCAAAGTAGATACAGGTGAAAAACGCAACCAGCAACCAAGGCAGCCAGCGCGTTGCGAATGAACCCGGACGCAGGGAGCCGCGCTCCTGGATCTGAGCCAGTTTGGATTTTGTTAGTTCCACGAAGATGGTTCCAAATCGCCGCCACTCTCTCGCTTCATATTCCCGTTTTGACGCCCGCGAACGAAATCGGGGACCGGGAATGTTGCTTTTCACCCGTTGAGCGGCGGATTAGCGGCACAATCCATCATCGTACAGTCGCCTGCAAACTCGCATTTACACATTGGACTCGCTACGTGCGTCCGCGCGGGGCCTGCTGGGCAAATTTGGCTTTGATCTACTGATGAAGATGCTACAAAAGCGGACGACAGACGTGAGGATGAATGCCTGAAAAAGGGAAAGTGAAAGTAGGGATCATTGGATCCCGGTTTGAGGCCGATATACACGCGGTCTCCTTCCAATTGATGCCCGAAGAAGCGGAAGTGGTTGCCATTGCTTCGCCGACCCCCGGAAACGCCGAGTCGCTCGCGAAGAAGTATGGCATTCCACGCGTCTTCCTGGACTATCGCGAGATGCTGAAGGAACCCGATATCGAAATGGTGACGATCACCGCGCCGAATAAGCTGCACGCGCAAATGACCATCGATATTGCAAACGCCGGAAAGCATGTTGTTTGCGAAAAGCCGCTTTGTATGACACTTCCCGAAGCGGACGAGATGATCGATACCTGCAAGCGAAAAGGTGTCATGCTCGGCTATGCCGAAGAGTTGTTCTTTACACCCAAATACGTCAAGGCCAAAGAAATGGCAGACCAGGGCGGCTTCGGGAAAGTGCATCTGGTTAAACAAAGTGAGAAGCATTTCGGCCCCCACAGCCCCTGGTTCTGGGATATGGAGCAGGCGGGCGGAGGCGCGCTCATGGATCTGGGCTGCCATGGAATCGCGTTTTGCTACTGGCTTCTCGGACGGCCTGCCATCAAAACCGTCTACGCGCACCTCGGCACTTACGTACATCGCGACAAGACAAGAGGCGATGACGAAGCGCTTTGCATCCTCGAATTCGAAAACGGAGCAATGGGCGTGGTCGAATGCAGTTGGGCGAAACGCGGCGGTATGACCGATCGCACCGAGATTTATGGCGAAGGCGGCGTGACCTATGCAGATCTGCATATGGGCAATGCACTGCCGACCTACAGCGAATACGGATTTGGGTACGCGGTGGAAAAGGCGCCGACGACCCAAGGCTGGAGCTGGCCCGTTTTTGAAGAGCACTGGAACTATGGCATTCCGCAGGAAATGCGGCATTTCGCGCGAGTGGTGCGTGGAAAAGAAAGCCTGCAGGCCTCGGGCGAAGATGGCCGCGTCGTCATGCAGGCGCTCTATGCCGGCTACGCTTCCGCGGGCGCCGGGCAGAAAATCAAAATGCCCTATACACCAAAGACGAGCAAACCGATCGAAGAGTGGCTGGGAAGCAAGCTGAAGTGAGCACGCCCCTGCTCGAAAACATTTTGAATCAGGCCGAGGCGTTGACCGCCATCGCGAAATATCAATGCGACCAGGGCCGCCCGGCGCTGGAACGTGCAGCGGCACTGCTCCAAGCGAAGAAGCGAATTGTGCTGACGGGCATGGGCGCGTCGCTGTTTGCGACTATCCCGTTTCAATATGCCCTGCCGGAGCACGGCCTTCAGGCAGCGGCAGTCGAAACCGGCGAGCTGCTGTATTTTCTCGAGTCTCTGATTGATCCCGATACTGCGGTTGTCCTCGTATCGCGTTCGGGCGAAAGCGTGGAGGTGACGAAACTGCTCCCACGTTTGCACGACCGGGGCGCCACGGTGATTGGCATCGTGAATGTTCCGCAAAGCACGCTGGCAAGTGCTGCTGATCAGGCAATTGTAGTCAATAGTCCCGCCGATCAGATGGTGGCGATTCAAACCTATACCGGTACCGTCGCATTATTCGCACTGCTAGACGCCGCGATGCACGGCGAGTTGGACCGCGCGCGTACCGAGGCGATGCAAACGGCTGCAGTATTCCAAAGCTGGATTCCGTCATGCGTTGAGGCGAGTTCGCGCTGGCGCTCATTCATCGATTGCGCCGCGCCTCTCTATCTGCTCGGGCGCGGGTCCGCGCTCGGCGCGGTTCAGGAAGGCGTGCTGCTGCTGCATGAAACAGCGAAATCGGCCGCTGTCGGTATGTCTGCGGCACAGTTCCGCCATGGTCCGGTCGAAGTTGTCGATGAACGTTTTCACGCCGTTGTGTTTGGAACCCAGGCGGCTACGCGCCAACTCGACCGTGCACTATTGACCGACGTCGCCAGGATGGGTGGTCATACGCGCTGGATTGGTCCTGCGGATGATAACCAGTCACTCATGCCATGGCCGGACGGAATATCCGACCGGTTCATTCCGGTCGCGGAAATTATTCCGATACAAGTCGCGGCTTATCGGAAGGCCGAATGGAACGGAGTTCGGCCCGGCGACTTCCGCTGGGCGCCGCTGGTCACGACGACGGAGGCGGGCTTTTGATCCTCTGCGTCGATATCGGAGGAACATCGACCAAAGTCGGTTTAGTAAGCCGGCTCGGCGAAACGCAAAATGTTCGCTCTATCGCTACCCGGCCCGATCCGGAAACTTATTTTCGCAGGCTGGCAGACCTGATCGAAGGTACCCTCGAGCCCGGTATCGAACAGATGGGCATTGCCGTCGCAGGCTTCCTGGATGAAGCACGCACCAGTCTTGTTTACAACTCGAATCTAGCCTGGTTCGAGGGGTTTCCGTTGAAGCAACGGCTAAACGAGCGCTTTCCGACCATGACAATCGAGCTCGAAGTGGATTCGAACGCCGCCACCATGGCTGAGTACCAGCTTGGTTCCGGGCGGGGCAGCAGCCGCTTTCTGTGCCTCGCCTCAGGTACGGGACTTGGTGTGGGAATGTCGATTGAGGGAGAGCCGCTGCGCTTTTCCTATGGATGCCTGGGCGATATGGGGCATGTGATTGTCGAGCGCGAAGGACCGCTTTGTACCTGCGGCGGAAGTGGCTGCGCCGAAATTCTGGTTTCTTCGATCTCGCTTGCCGCCGAATACCAACGCCTCACCCGCCGCGCAGGGGAAACCACGTTACGAGATGTCATTCAGGATGCGCAAGCCGGGCGCGAGGAAGCTATCAGCGTGCTCGAGCGCGCCGGCGAGTGGTTGGGCGTCGCAGCCGCATCGATGGCTAACATTCTTTTTCCGGATCACATTGCCATTGCAGGCGGGCTCTCAGCAGGCGGCGACCTGGTGCTGAAACCGGCCGAACGCGTGTTCCGCGAATCCGCTTGTCTGCTCGCGCGCTCGAAAGCGAGTTTTACACGCGCCACACTGGGCTCTATGGCAACCTTGATCGGAGCAGCCTGGCCATTCTGGCGGAAGGAGAATTAGAAGGTGGCGAACCAGGCCCCGGACCGGCGGCAGTTTTTGGAAATGATGGCGAAGGCAGCAGCGGCGAGCCAGTTTCCTGGATTCAGCCGCTGGGCGTTCGCGCATGGAACATCACAAGCACGCGCGACGAGCTACCAGCCGCGATTCTATACTCCGCACGAATACGAGGCCATTGCTACGCTCACCGAGCTGATTATTCCGAAAGACGAGACGCCGGGTGCGCGGGAAGCGGGCGTCAGCGAGTTTATCGATTTTCTCGCGTCGCACGGCGAAGAAGATCTAAAACCGCTGCGGGCCGGGTTGCGCGAGTTGGATCAAGCGGCACGTGCAGCGCACGGAAATGCCTTCCAAAGCCTGCCCGAACAACAGCAGATCGCAGTTCTGAGAACACAGCAGGGAACAGAGTTTTTCCGCCTGGTCCGCCGTTATACGGTGATGGGCTATTACACAAGCCGGGTGGGATTGGAAGAGCTCGACTATCCAGGTCTAAAAATGTATTCGCATTCGCCGGAATGCCCGCATAAAGACGATCCCGAGCATCGGCATCTGCCGCCGCCGAGGTTTTGAAATGCCCAAGCAGATTTACGATGTCGTAGTAATTGGAACCGGCGCGGGCGGCGGCATGGCCATACATACGCTCTGCAAAGCCGGCGCAAAGGTTTGCGCGCTGAACGGCAGCCGCCGGCTCAATCCCGCGAAAGATTTTCGCAATCACCGCCAGCCCTACGACATGCCGTTCCGCGGCTTTGGCGATCCCCAAAAGCGTAAGCACTGGATCGGCTACATGGACAACGAGTACACGGAGGGCATCTGGGAGCACGATATCGTTTTCACCACCGCGCCCGGAACCGAATGGACATGGCGCCGGTGCTTTGCCGTCGGTGGCAAGACGAATTTCTGGGGGCGATCGTCAGCTCGCTTCGGCGATATCGATTTCCGCGCTGCCAGCCGCGACGGCTACGATGTGGACTGGCCCATCTCTTACGAGGAAATTGCGCCTTACTACAGCCGCGTCGAGCGCATGATCGGCGTCGCAAGCACTGTGCAGAACCGCCCGAGCAATCCCGATGGCGAATATCTGCCGCCCATGAACTTTCGCTGTATCGACCGGATCCTCGAAGCGGGCGCGCGCAAGGCCGGCATTCCCTATCTGCCGGACCGGATCGCGCAGCTCACGGTCGCGCACAATGGCCACCCGGCCTGTCACTATTGTGCAAATTGCACCGAGGGCTGTGACGTCGGTTCGTTCTTTTCGACACCCTGGTTTTTCCTGCCGGAAGCGGAGAAGAGCGGTAATCTCGATTTGCGCACGAATGCGCTGGCGAAAAATATTCTTACGGATGAGAATGGCCGCGCGGCAGGCGTCGCCTACGTCGATCGCAATACAAAACAGGAGATCGAAGTGTATGGGAAAGCGGTGGTCGTCGCCGCGTCGTGCCTCGAATCGGCACGTATCCTGCTGAATTCCAAATCGCGCCACTGGCCCGAAGGAATCGCCAATTCGAGCAGGCAAGTGGGCCGCAATTTATGCGATCACTTGTACGGCACAACGGCGCGCGGCTATCTTCCGCAACTGCTGGGACAGCCGTCCTTTCCCGATAACGTGTCGGCAAGCACGGTTGCATGGCTGCCGCGCTGGCAGAATTTGGACGACCCAAAGCAGGAGAAATTCATCCGCGGCTACTCTGTCTATCCCGATGGCGGCTGTGCCGGCTTCCCGTACTACTACGACCAGATCGCAGGTTTCGGCCGCGAGTTCAAGCGCGAAATCAAGCGGCGCTATCCGACACCGGTAAGCTTCTACATCCAGGCGCCGACGCAGCGCAGCGATAAGAACTATGTGGATATCGATCCGGTGGTGAAAGACAAGTACGGTATTCCGGCAGCGCGCATCCACTTTGAGTGGGATCAGAACACGCTGCTGATGTGGGAGCACGGCAAGCAGGCCTGTGAGCAGCTCTTGCGTGCGAGCGGGGCCGAATATCTCGGGCCGGCTTCGGAACCGGATATGCCCGGCACCAGTTTGCACGAAACGGGAACCTTACGTATGGGCAACGATCCGAAACATTTCGTCACGAACCGTTTTGGGCAAACGCACGATGTGCCGAATCTCTATGTATGCGACGCAAGCGCGTTTCCGAACTGCACGGATAAGACCACGACTATTTCTATCCTGGCGTTCACACTTCGCACGACAGAGTACTTACTTCAGAATCTGAAGAAGGCATAACAGAATGACTCATTGGAACCGGCGCGAATTTGCGGCGATGTTGATGGCGGGTGCTTTACGCGCCGGCGCGCCGGAAAAGAAATTTCCCACGGAACCGCGCCGGCGTCTGGCTGTTGCTACCTATCCGTTCCGGCAGAAGATCGGGGCCGGTGTAACGCTCGGGGAATTTGCAAAGACGATCCCTGTAGAGTTCAATGTTCCGGGGATTGAGCCCTGGAGTCATCATTTTCAATCGACCGAGGCCGGCTACTTGCACGATTTGCGCAAAACGTTCGATGATGCCGGTGTGCATGTCGTCAACATTCCCGTCGATATCCGGGCGAATCTCTGCGGTAATGACGAGGAGCGGTCAAAGACGTTGCAGGCCTATCACGAATGGGCGGAGGCCGCAGTGATTCTCGGCTCGCCAAGTATCCGCGTTCATCTGCCGCGAGCCGAAAGGCAAAACGAAATGGAATGCGCGGTCAATGGGCTGAAAGCGGTGGCGGAATACGGTAGGGGAAAAAATATTGTGATCGATCTCGAAAACGACGATCCGCAAAGCGAACAGCCGGAGCGGATCGTGCGCGTGATCAAGGCTGTCAAAAGCCCCTTCTTGAGAGCACTTCCGGATTTTGCCAATTCCATGGTGATTCACAACGACCGGAACTACAATCAACAGGCAATGAGCCTGCTGTTCCCGCTGGCATACAACATCAGCCACGTAAAAAACATGCTGCAGGACGGAAAAACAATATACCGGGTCGATGTTGATCCGATTTTTAGCATCGCAAAAGAGGTGCACTACAAGGGCTACTTTTCGATGGAATGGGATGCAGCCGGCGATCCCTATGAAGGAACGAAACAATTGATCCAGGCGAGCCTCAGAAGCCTCGGCTAGGGCCATATGAGAGAGGGCGCCGCGCTAATCGCGATTTTTTCAGCGGCGATCTTCGCGTGTTTCGGCCAAGAGGCACAAAGTATCTTTTCGCAAGGACAGGCGGCGCTGTCGCGCGGCGATCTGATATCGGCAGAAAAAGACTTCCAAAGAGTACTACAGATCGAACCGCAGTCCTTGCCGGCACGCGCCAACCTGGGTGTTGTTTACATGCGGCAAAAGAACTGGCCGCGCGCTCTCGAAGAGTTTCGTTTGGCGGAGGAGCTTTCGCCCGGCAACCCGGGAATTGAAATCAATAAAGGCCTGGTCCGTTTTCGACAAGGCAATTACGCGGACGCGATCCCATCGTTCCAGGCGGTGCTCAGCAGCGACCCGTCCTCGCTGCAGGCGCGCTACCTGCTCGCGTTATGCGAATTTGCAACGGAAAAATACGCCGACGCTCTCGGGCACTTGAACCCGCTGTGGGAGTCCGAAAGCGAAAAGCTGCCGTATCTCTATATGGTGGCGCTTTCCGCCGATAAGACAAAAGACTCCGCGCTGGAACAGCGGGCGCTCGAACGGATGTACCGCGTGGGCCACGACACAGCCGAGTATCACTTGTTCCTCGGGCGGGCATGGCTGCTCCGGCAACGTGACGCCGATGCCGAAAAAGAACTGCGGCAGGCGGTTCAATTGGATTCGCGCGTGCCCTTTGCCCATTTCAGCCTGGGAACCATTTACGCCAAGCAGGGTAAGTACAAAGAGGCGGAGACGGAATTTAAGGCGGATGCAGCGATCGAACCCGACCTGGTGCTGAATTATGAAGAGTTGGGCGATATTTATGCCAGGTTGGATCAGCCCCGGAAAGCCGAGCAGCAGTATCTGGCCGCCGTGAAGCTGGATGCGCGCTCGGCGCGTTCACACCTGGGCCTTGCGAAAATCTATCGGGCGCGCCGCGAGTATCCGGAGGCTCTCAATGAGCTGGACAAAGCGGAAGCAATCGATCAACAAAGCGCCAGCGTGCATTACCTCCGTGCGCAGATACTGAACCAACTGAACCGGCGCGTTGAAGCCAGGAAGGAGCTTGCGGCATCCGCCGAATTACGTCAATCGACGCGCGACCGGCTCGAAGAACAAGTCAGCGGACGCTCCGCGCTGGATGCCGCCATCGCACTTCAGTGATTCCCGCGGTTATACTCGGATGTGTTGGATGTGAGCGTAAGCTGCATCGCGAGCCTGGATCGTTTATCCCTGCATGTCCCAATATGATTTGGTAGTCATAGGTTCCGGCCCGGCAGGCCAGCGGGCTGCCATTCAGGGAGCAAAGAGCGGAAAACGCGTTGCATTAATCGAACGGCGCGAGATGATCGGCGGCGTTTGCATTAACACAGGCACGATTCCGAGCAAAACGATGCGCGAAGCCGTTTTGCATCTTTCCGGTTACAACTACCAGAACATCTACGGTGTCAGCTACCGGGTAAAAGAGAAGATCACCATGGCTGATCTGGCGTTTCGCGTGCAGCATGTAATCAAGACCGAGATCGACGTTACGCAGGCGCAACTGGCGCGCAATGGCATTGAAGTCTTAACAGGTGTCGCGAGCTTCAAAGACCCGAACACGGTCTTGATTGCCGCTTCGCGTGGCTCAACCGAGGTCATCGGCGACAAAGTTGTGATTGCGACCGGCACCAAACCGGCATCGTCTGAAAAAGTGCCGATCAATGCGCGCACCATCATTAACAGCGACCAGATCCTCGAAATGCCCGCAATTCCACGCACGCTGATCGTCGTGGGCGGCGGTGTGATCGGTGTGGAGTACACGTGCATGTTTGCAACACTCGGCGTGAGAGTGACGCTGATCGAGAAACGGCCGCGGCTGCTTGAATTCGCCGATTCGGAAATCGTAGAGGCGCTCTCTTACCATCTGCGCGATCATCGCGTCACCATGCGCCTGAACGAAGAAGTGCACGGTGTAGAGGAAAATGCAGCAAGTGGTCCGGCCGGAGTGGTTGCCTATCTGGAGAGCAATAAGAAGGTGTCGGGCGATTCCCTGCTTTACGCGGTCGGGCGGCAGGGCAATGTGGATGAGCTGAACCTGCCGGCGGCAGGGCTGAACGCGGATTCTCGCGGACGAATTGCCGTCAACGAGAATTACCAGACTGCTCAGCCGAATATTTACGCCGTGGGGGACGTAATCGGATTTCCGAGCCTGGCATCGGTTTCCATGGAGCAGGGGCGCATCGCGGTCGCGCACGCCTTTGGCAAGCCGGTCTCGTCAAATCCCAGCTATTTTCCGTTCGGCATTTATACAATTCCCGAAATCTCATTTATCGGGAAGACGGAAGAGCAACTGACGGATGAAGATGTGCCCTACGAAGTGGGTGTGGCATATTACCGCGAAATTGCACGCGGGCAGATTCGCGGCGATACCACCGGCCGCCTGAAACTGATTTTTCATCGAGACACGCTGGATCTTTTGGGTGTGCACATCATCGGTGAAGGCGCTTCCGAGTTGCTGCACATTGGGCAAGCCGTGCTGATTTTGAAAGGCAAGGTCGATTATTTTGTGGACACCGTATTCAACTACCCCACGCTCGCGGAATGCTACAAAGCCGCGGCATTCAACGGACTGAATAAGCTGGCGCGGCCATAAACGCGAAGACTATGGGACACAGTGTTGGCGTCGTAATCACGGAAAGAATCACGGTGGGCGCCGTTTCCAGCAACGCCCTGGTCGGAGAGCTCCAGGTTTCGCCGGACGATCCGTCGATCTCAGATTCGCTGCTGGGGGTGCCGGCCGAGCTGATTATCGAGCGCATTGTGAATGAGATCAAACGGCTTGGCTTGACGGAAGCGCCTACGCACGTGGGCCTGGGCATTCCCGGTATTGTGCGCAACGGCATCGTCGAGGATTCGCCGAACTTGGTGCAGTTCAAAGGCGTTCACGTGCGGGAGTTGCTGAAGCGCGCGATCGAACCGCTCTTTGGGAAAGTGCCCGTTTCGATTTTCAACGATGCCGACGTGATGGCCGCAGGGATGGCGGCCACACGCGGACACCTGGATAAGATCATTCGCGTGTGGACACTTGGAACCGGTATCGGATTCGGACGCTATCCCTCCAACGAAGGCGTCTGGGAAGCTGGACATTCGGTGGTAAGCCTTGATCCAAAAGAACACTTCTGCGGTTGCGGCGGGCGTGGTCACCTGGAAGGGATCATGGGCCACCGCTCGATGCGGCTCCGCTTTATGGATCTTGAGCCGGAGGAAGTATTCGCGCAGGCCGAAGAAGGCGTCCCGCGCTGTGTCGATTTCGTGAAGATGTGGCATCGTGCGCTGGCTGCCGCGACAGCAACCAGCGTTCATCTGGACGGACCCGGCAAGTTCTTCATTACCGGATATAACGCGCGCTTTATCAACCTGAATCTAATCAACGAATATCTGCACGAGATGGTGAAGCTGAGCCCGCTGCAGGGCTATCAGATCGAAGTTGTGCCGGGCGGGGAAAATGTAGCAACGATCGGATCCGCAGTGAACGCGGAACGCGCCGGCACCCGCGGCGGTCGATCCGGCCGGTCCTAGCGCGCCCGCGGGCCTTAGTTACTTTCACTTTGTTCGCGCGCTCGCAAGAACTCGTCGCCTGTATGCCAGCTCGGAAGTTCTTCTGCGTTTGCCGTGTCGATACCGATCCTCATTCCGAAGGCAGCCATCTGCTTCATGCCGCTGAAATCCCAATCGGCCTGATATTCGTCTGACGGCTGGTGGTAGTGCTCGCTATTGTATTTTTCAAAAATGCTCTTGCCGAAATCTGCCGGTTTTCCCATGTAGTGGGCTCCTTGTGAAACGCTGAATGCGGGGACGCCGGCGCGTGCGAGGGAAAAGTGATCGGAGCGATAATATTCACCTTGCTCCGGGTTCGGATCGGGCGCGATATCGAGGTGCATCTCGTCGGCGTCACGCTGGATCAAAGGCCAGAGCGTTGTTCGTTCCGCTCCGCTTACCAGCACATCAGCCGTTTTACCGAACGGATACAGCGCATCGTAATTGATATCCACTGCAGTGCGTCCGGTGGGCACTTCGGGATGCTCGCCGTAATAACGCGACCCCAGAAGCCCCGATTCTTCCGCGGTGACAAACGCAAATAGGGCGCTGCGCTTCGGTTTCGGCGAAAGCGCCGCCCAGGCGCGCGCGATGTCCAGCACGACCGCGCATCCGGTGGCGTTGTCTACCGCTCCGTTGTAGATCTTGTCGCCGTTCACAGGCACGCCAATACCAAGATGATCCCAGTGCGCCGTATAGAGAACCGCCTGCGACTTAAGCTTCGGATCAGAGCCGTTAATCCGCCCGATTACGTTCCGGCTCTCAATGTGCCGCAGAGTGACGGGTATATGCCCGTCAATTCGGACCCCAAGCGGAACCGGACGAAACGATCGTTGATTTGCCATCGCCAGCAGTTGACCGATGGATTTGCCGGTAGATGCGACAAGTTTTGCGCCAGCATCTTCGGTGAGCCAGGCAGCAAGTTTCAAAGCAGGCTGACCGGGCTCGCGCTCCAGTTGCGGCATCTCCCGGCTCCATGAGCCTTGCACCACTGCCCATCCATATCCCGCCGTCGGCGTCGTATGAATAATCAAGGCGGCAGCGGCGCCACGGCGCGCTGCTTCTTCGAACTTGTATGTCCAGCGTCCGTAATAAGTGAGAGCGCGACCCCCAAAAAATTTGGGATCGTCGGAAGGCGGCTCGTTTGTAAAGTAAACGAGCACTTTGCCATGTACGTCCTGGCCTTTGTAGTCATCCCAACCAAGCTCCGGAGCAGAGATGCCGTGCCCGACAAAGACGGCTTCTGCATTGAAATCGTTATTCATCGTTTGCGTGAAGGTGGTTCCCACAAAGTCTTTGATGAATGCGAGAGAAAAGGTCTTGCCGTGATTGGAAACCTGCAAGCTTGCCCCGGGCGAAGTCGTGGAACCGACGAGCGGGACACGTTGGAACCACGTGCCGTTGTCGCCCGCAGGTTCCGCGCCCGCCCGCTTTAACTGGTCCGCCAGGTAGCTCGTGGCCAGCCGCTCGGCTGCGGTTCCCACTCCCCGGCCTTCCAGCTTGTCGGAGGCGAGATACTGAACGTCGGCCCGCATCCTTTGGGCCGAGAGGTGAAACTCTTCGGTGGCCAGCATGACGCCGACTGTCAAAGCGAGGCAAAAAAGAATACGGTAGAACATGGATACAGTCTACTGAGCCGTTCGAGGCGACCCGGGGCTGCGTTACGGTAGACTGAGAACTTCGGGCCGTGGCGCAGCCTGGCTAGCGCGCTTGCTTGGGGTGCAAGAGGTCCCGGGTTCAAATCCCGGCGGCCCGACCAGTGAATCGTTGTCCGGACCGGGCATATAGATGACAGATTGTTTCTGGCATACGTGAACCCTCCTGTCGCAAAATTCTGCTTGAACGCCAACAGCGCGCAAATTCAATATTTCTCTGGTATAAACCGTCTGCCCTTTAATGAGGCCTGATCATCGTATGCTCCCTTTGTGGAGCGCTTCGGCATTTTTATCTTCTCCCTGGGAGCCTTTCCATAGTGAAGCAGATTCAGCAGGTATGAGATGCAATTGAGACGCGCGCGCTTTTTATCGTCAGAACGTACGATATACCAAGGCACATTCTTTGTGTCCGTTGCTTTCAGCATCAGGTCGCGTGCTCGCGAGTATTCATACCAACGAGTGCGCGACGGTAAGTCCATCGGACTGAGCTTCCACTGACGCAGCGGATCTTTAATGCGAGCTTCGAAGCGCCGTTCCTGTTCCTCATTGCTCACTTCCAGCCAAAACTTCACTAACGTAATTCCAGTGGCCGTCATATAGCTTTCAAATGTCGGACACAAGTCGAGGAAACGGCGATGCTCTTCCTTCGTACAAAAGCCCATGACGTACTCCACGCCCGCGCGGTTGTACCAACTGCGGTCGAAGATGACAATCTCGCCGGCAGCCGGAAGATGTGGCACATAGCGCTGCATGTACATTTGAGTCTTCTCACGATCCGATGGAGCGGGAAGGGCAACAATCCGGAATATTCGAGGGCTGACGCGCTCTGTGATCGCCTTGATGGTTCCACCCTTTCCGGCGCCGTCTCGGCCTTCAAACAGTAGGACGACGCGCAGACCCTTGTGCTTCACCCAGTCCTGAAGTCTGCAAAGCTCGACTTGAAGCTTCCGCAGTTCCTTCAGGTACTCCTTGTTGCCCATTTTGGGCTTAGCATCATCGTTCGAGTTCTTCTGATTTTTCATAGGACATGACTATTTCGTCACCGCGATCGACTTGCGGAAGAGCACAACGCTGTACGAGAAGAACGCCAGCCCGATCGCCGCGACCATCGCAAAATTGGGCCACACCGCCGCCAGCCCGCCGCCGCGGTAGATGATGATCTGCGAGAAACTGACGAAGTGCCGTGACGGCAGGAAATACGTCATCACCTGCAGCCAGCGGGGCTGACTTTCGACGGGAGTCGATCCTCCCGAAAGGAGCTGCAGCACCATAACCACCAAGACGATCAGCAGCGCGAACTGCGCCATCGATCGTGAGATGGTTCCAAGGTACACGCCGAGCGCCGTCGCAAAGAACAGGAACAACACGACGCCAACGAACCACAGGACCATTGATCCCTGGAACGGCACATTGAGGGCCATTCGGACAACGAGGAACAGCGAAAGCATCGTAGCAATGAGAATCACCAGACCGTTCGCCAAGACCTTCGCCATCGCGATCTCGAAGGGGCTGAGCGGCATCACCAGAAGATGCTCGAGCGTGCCGTGTTCGCGCTCGCGGATCACCGCGGCTCCCGTAAGGACAATCGTGAGCAGCGATAGTTGGTTGATGATGGCCACGATGCTCGAGAACCATGCCGAGACGCCATTCGGGTTGAACAGCTTGCGTTCCACGAGGTTCACAGGCC
Organism: Bryobacteraceae bacterium; assembly: GCA_036557945.1. Lineage (GTDB taxonomy): Bacteria > Acidobacteriota > Terriglobia > Bryobacterales > Bryobacteraceae > Bog-105. The sequence continues at coordinate 25,831 of DATBGM010000052.1, forward strand.
CGCTTGTGTCGATATCCGTGCGTCTGAGATAGGTCGAGAGGCGCTGGCTGATGATGTTGTGGATGTAGCCGGAGCCGATGCCCGCCTGTTGCATGGCGGTCGCATCGATGTTCACCTGGATGTCTGGCGGACGTCCGGCGACCAAATTCTGTTCAAACTGGGGGGGGATCACGACGACGAACATGAATCGTCCTTCATCCATGACCCGCTCGATTTCGTCGGTTCGAATCCTCACTGCATACTGAAAGCGAGGTGGATAGAATGCGTTGATCAGTTCATTCGACAGCGAGGACTGGTCCTCGTCCGCGAAGGCGATCGAGGCATTGTTGACCTCGTTCGACGTACCGGTCGCCTGTTGGTAGATCGTCCAGGTGAAGGCGTAGAGCACGAACAGCACCAGTACCTTGTCGCTCAGGACACTCCGGAGTTCCTTGAGCGCAAGCCAGTAGATGTTGCTGAACGAGGCCATAGCTACTTCTCCTGCTTCTTCAGCCCGAGCATGCTAATCAACAGGAGCACGGGGATCCAGCAGAGGAGAATGAGCATGTCGTTCCACATAAGATCGGCTCCGAGCCCTTTCGTGTAGGCGCCCAGGCTCGAGTGCATGTAGTACGTTGTGGGCCAGATTGAGCCCACGGCTTTCGCACTGCCCGTCAGTGTCGATATCGGCTGCAGCATTCCCGAGAACTGGATCGAAGGTTGAATCGTGAGAATAGCCGTGACGAACACGGCCGCGACCTGAGTGCTTGTGAATGTCGAAGTCGCCATTCCAATTCCTGTGGTGACAATGACATAGATCAGCGTGCAAAGCGCCAGAAGCAGAAAGCTGCCCTTTATCGGGACGCCGAACACGATGAGGGCAAGCGTCACGAGAATGAAGAAGTTGATCATGGCGATCAGGAGATACGGCAGTTGCTTGCCGAGCAGATATTCGAGGCGTCCGGTCGGCGTGACGTAGAAGTTGATGATCGAGCCCAACTCCTTTTCACGCACTATGCTGACCGTCATCAGGACCGCCGGAATCAGGATGAGGAGTATCGCCGGTACGCTGGGCACGATGGAGTAGATGCTCTCGAACGTGGGGTTGTAAATGTAGCGATCCTGGAAGTTCGCGGTGTACTTGGTCGGCCCTTGATAGAGCCGATTGGCGGGGTCTGCAAGAAGGTTGTTCTGAACCCCCTCCACGTACCCCCTGATCGTCTCGGCGCGGAAGGGGTTCGCGCCATCAATCTGGACGAAGACGTCGGGGGTATTTCCACGGCGCAGGTCTCGGCTGAAGTTCGGAGGGATCTCGACCACCGTTGCAACTTCGTCTGCCCGCATGCGGCTCAGAGCATCTTCGTCGGAGAAGGTCGGTGGTTGCCACCTGAAATACCGGGCTATAGATCTGAACTGCTCGATGTAGGTCCGGCTGTCCTGTGATTGGTCGCGATCCAAGGCGGCGATTTTAATGTGCTCGACGTCGGTCGTAATACCGAAGCCGCAGACGAGCATCAGGAGGGCCGATCCGAGGAAGGCAAATGTCAGCCGAACGGGATCGCGTATGATCTGAATCGCCTCGTTACGCGCATAGGCGAACATTCGGCGCAGCGGCAGAGGAAGCGCCGCCTTCTCGTGTGGCGGAGCGGCGGTGGGCGCTGGAGCCGCAGGTGCGCCGCTCGCAACCTTTGCCTGCGTCGAATCTGTTGCCCCCTGCCCGATCGCGTCTTCCATGTAGCCGATGAACGCCTCTTCCAGGCTCTTGGCACCGCGCGCTTCGATTAACTTCTGCGGCGCGTCGCAGGCGAGCACCTTGCCGCCATTCATGAGCGAGATGCGATCGCAGCGCATCCCTTCGTTCATGAAGTGCGTGGTGACAAAGATCGTCACGTTCTTCTTCCGAGAGAGGTCGATCAGTACCTCCCAAAAACTATCGCGGGCAACAGGGTCGACCCCCGAGGTGGGTTCGTCGAGAATCAGCAACGGGGGATCGTGGAGCACCGCGACAGCCAGCGAGAGCCGTTGCCGCACGCCCATGGGCAGTGAATCGGACAGCGCATCAAGATACGGACCAAGGCCGAATTGCTCGACAAGCTCTTCGATTCGTGCCTTGGCCACGTCGTCCGGGATGTTAAAGAGACGCGCGTCGAGCACAAGGTTCTCGCGCACCGTGAGTTCGCCGTAAAGCGAGAACGCCTGCGTCATGTACCCGATGTTACGGCGGACGTCCATGCTGCCAGCCTCAGCCGATTTGCCAAAGATCGTCGCCGTGCCTTCGGTGGGAGGCAGAAGTCCCGTCAGCATCTTCATCGTTGTCGATTTGCCGCAGCCGTTGGAGCCGAGAAAGCCAAAAATCTCGCCGCGCTCGATCTGCAGGCTCACGTGATCGACGGCTGTGAAACTGCCGAAGCGCTTGGTCAGGCCGTGCGCTTCGATGGCGATTTCGGGTTTGTCGCCTATGGCTAGCGGCGGAATCACGAGCTCCACATGGCCCTTGCGTTTTTCTTCCGGGAGCAGACCGACGAAGCACTGCTCCAGATTCGTGGAGCCGGTGCGCTCCATGAGCGCGGCCGGCGTCCCTGTCGCGAGGACTTTTCCCTCGTCCATCGCGACGATCCAGTCCCACTCCTGGGCCTCGTCCATATAGGCCGTCGCGATGACCACGCTCATGTTCGGCTGATCTTTGCGAATATCGTCTATAAGCGTCCAGAACTGGCGCCGTGAGAGCGGATCTACTCCTGTGGTCGGCTCATCAAGGATGAGGAGATCCGGCTCGTGGACCAGGGCTCCACAGAGCCCTACCTTCTGCTTCATGCCTCCCGAGAGCTTTCCCGCCGGGCGAGAGGGAAACGGCCCGAGTCCGGTGGCATCGAGCAGTTCTTTGACCTTGAGGGGGCGCTCAGTCGGCGAGAGGCCAAAGAGCTGCGCCATGAAGTCCACGTTGTCGTAGACGCTGAGTTCCAAGTACAAGTTCTTGCCGAGGCCCTGCGGCATGTACGCGATCTTGGGGCATACGGCGCGCCGGTGCCGTAGCTCCCTCATGTCGCCGCCGAGCACGTCGATCTGTCCCGCCTGCATCTTCTTCGATCCCGCCATCAGTGCTAAAAGCGTCGACTTCCCGGCACCGTCCGGACCGATGACGCCGACCATGATCCCCGTTGGAATATCGACCGAAATTCGATCCAGCGCGAGCACTTTGCCATAGTGGTGCGTGACATCTCGAACCGAGGCGACCGGCTTGATCTGCGGGGGCGGGGACGCAATCAGTGTTGCCATAGCACCTTAATTGGACTTCATCGAAGAAGGAAACGACCGCAACGCGGACGTCTTCGTTGTCGGATTTATGAGGCCCCTTTCCAGCCAGTCCGGCCACTTGGCGTCGGGGTTTACCTGCACATAGCCGACGCCGCGCACGCCTGTCTTGATGCGCTCGACATAGTGCGTGACAAGTTCGGAAGGTATCTGAATCTTGACGCGAAACATCAGCTTCTCGCGCTCGGTCTTCGTCTCGACCTGCTTTGGCGTGAACTGTGCTTCAGGCGATACGAAGCTAACGTAGCCGGCAGCGGCCGCGTTGGGTTCGTAGTCGACGGTGATTCGCGCTGGCGCGCCTGTCTTCAACCGGGCAGCCTGATCGGACGGGACGAAGATCTCCATATAGACGTCGCTCAGGTCCACGATCGTCAATGCCTTACCGCCGGCAGCGACGACTTCGCCCGGTTGAACCAGGCGATAGAGCACCCGGCCGGTTACAGGCGAGACCAGGGTGGCATCCTTGATGCGGCTTTTGGTCACTGCCACCTGGCCCTGAGCGACTCCGATCTGCTGCTGTGCAGCGTCCGCTCGTGCCTTTGCGGTGGCCGCTCGTGCTCGCGCGGCACCCTCCTTTGCTTGCGCGGCGCCCTCCTTGGCTTGCGCGGCGCCCACCTGTGCTTGGGCGGCCTCCGCCCGCGACTGTACACCCTTGAGCGTCGCCTTCGTTGTAAGCAGGGCGGTCTGGCGGACGTCATACACGGCCTTTGAGGTCGCATTCTCCGCAAGCATCCTGCTCTGGCGATCGGCCTCGGTCTGCGCCAGTTGAACCTCGCTCTGCTGCTGCTCGATGGCGGCATTGGCCGAGGCGACGTCCGCCGTGGCCCCGGCAATCTGCGCCTTGGCCCCAGCAATCTCCGCCTTGGCCGCAGCGATATCGGCGGTGGCCTCGGCGATGGCGGAGTTGGCCGCCGCAAAATCCTCCCGGGCGGATGCGACGGCGGCCTGGTTCTTTGCTAGTTCCTCGTCGAGCGTCGAGGTGTCCAGTTGCACTAGTACCTGACCCGGTTTGACGAGGTCACCCTCGTCCACCAGGACGCTCTTAACCCTGAGCGGCTCTTTCGCAGAGGCGTCAGTGAGTTTGGCCTCGATACGGCCGTTGCCGGACGCGATCCCCGCTGGCAGGGCCGACTGCCTTGACATCCAATATTTGTAGCCCAGGATGCCGCCAACCACGAGGACGATTGTGATGATGATCCATTTCTTGGAAAATTTGCTGGCCATTGCGTTCTCACTTCACGGGCGGTGCCGGTTGATGTTTGGTGGGGTCTGTCGTCTGCGTCGACAATAAATTGCCCCAATTCGTGCGATTCTGCATCTCGGTCACGATGGGGTTGGGGACGAACGGCTGACCGACGCTCATCTCCCAACCGCCACCGAGGGCCTTGTACAAACTGATGACGTTCGTCGCGGCGTTCGACCGCAGATTGACGAGATTGTTCTCCTGCTGCAATAGCGTTCGTTGGGAATCAAGCACGCGCTGATAATCGATTGCTCCCTCCCGATACTGGAGGGAGGCAAGTTCGACCGACCGACGTGCGGCCGTCATAGCGTTTTGCTGGGCAGAGATCGCCTCGAGCGTTTTGAGGAACCCTACGATGCCATCCTCCACTTCTTGCGAGGCCTTTAGCACGGTGTTCTGGTATGTCGTGAGCGCTTGCTGAAATCGCGCATCCTCGGCGCGCACTTGATTCCTGATGCGGCCGAACTCGAAGAATTGCCAATAAACGCGCGGACCCACCGCATAGAACAGGCTGGCAGGATCCAGGAAGTTGTAGGGCGATACACCGGGATCGGTCGAGTTAACACCGAGTGCACCTGAGAGAACGAAACGCGGATAGAGATCCGCCTTTGCGATGCCGATGCGTTCTGATTGGGCCATCGCGAGGAGTTCAGCACTCCGGATATCCGGACGGCGTCGCAGCATATCTGCAGGAATACTCACCGCCACTTGCGAGGGTGCCGCCGGGATCGCCTGCATTCCTTGCAACAGGTTCTGCATCGAACCGGGGGGCTGGCCGAGCAGGGTGGAAAGCGCGTTTTGCGACTGAGCGAGGCTGATCTCGAGCTGAGGAATCGATGCCCGTGTGCTCTCGAGCAGCTCGCGCGCCTGCGTTACGTCCAATTCGGATGTAGCTCCGTTCCGGAAGCGTACATCCGCGATGCGCAGCGATTCTTCCTGGAGGCGCACGTTCCGGCGACCCTGCTCGATCAGCTCTTCGAAAGTGCGAATAGCTACGTAAGTCCGTGCGACTTCGGCGACCAACGAGACGAGCGCGTTCTGGTAGTCGTCAATGGAGCTTACATAAACGGCCTTCTGCTCTTTGACGGCTCTGCGGTACTTGCCCCAGAAGTCCGCTTCCCACGACGCGTTGAAACCGAGCTGTTGGCTCCAGTAATCCCTGGTGAAATCCGGTGGCTTGTTGGCTGTGTTCTGGCTGAGACCGACACGGCTGACGCTCGCAGATATCTCGTTCTGCGGATACTGATTGCCGATGGCGATGCCAAGTATGGCGCGGGCTTCCATGATCCGCAGTCCCGCAACCAGCAGCGGGAGGTTCTGCCTGTACGCGAGTTGGATTAATTGTTCGAGCGTTGGATCGTTGAAGGCTTTCCACCATGTGCTGTCCGCGGGCGACTGCGTCAGAATCTGTGCGCGTCCCGCCGTCTGCGGATTTCCCGCCGTGCTCCAACTCTTGTTGATGTTCAGCGCGGGTTTTACGTAATGCGGCCCGACCACGCAGCCGGTCAGCGTCAGCACCATGAGCGCAACGGCAGCGCTGGCGTTCAGCCATCGATAGGAGGTATCGGGCTCGGATTTGCGGTCACTCGGCATGGTGTGATTCTTGTCTCTTTCTCACCTGAGTCGCGACAACTCGTAAGGCGACAAGCTCGCGCGCATTGTCTACCAGGAGGCAATAAGATTCCTGGCGCGAACGGGAACTCTGCCAAGCACGAATATCAGAGAAGTTCAACAACTCCTGATTCAGGAACACGCGAGCGCCCATTGACGCGAAGGGGCCGAGCTTTCCCTGCGCGCCGGTGATAAGAATTCCGAGCCCGGCCGGATTTAACGTCAGATACTCTTGATGGGCGGGTATGCTTAGCTGCGGCAGCGCCGGTTGCCCGTGTTGCGGGGGTTGCCCCGGTTGTATTGATTGGGTCGCTTGCTGTGCCCCCGCGAGTGCCGCTGCCATCACGAGAAGTAAACAAAGCCGAATCATTTCACTGCGAATGATTGTGCCAGCCTTGGTCACGCTCTAATATTTTTGTTACTTCCGTTTGGATTGTTTCGGAGGCTGCTTACAAAAATTAAATCGGAACGGCACGAGCAGCGTCGGTTAGCCACCGGTTTCCGTACCTGCTCCTGGCTAGGCTTCAGTCGGCCCGCAGCTTACTGCGGTCGAACTTTTTCTATTCCGTACTTCGTCATGCGAGACTCTAAGATCTTTCTCGTGATGCCAAGCTGTTGCGCCGTACGTGTGTGATTCCAGCGACACTTAGACAGAGTCTGAAGAACGACCTCTCGTTCGATGGCGCTCAGTGTCATACCTTCAGGAATTGACAAGGATCCGGGGTAGGCGGCAGGAGAATGCCTTAAGACGTCCGGCAGATCGTTCAGCCCGACTTCGTCTCTAGGACATAGGACGACCATCCGCTCTATTACGTTCTGCAACTGTCGAATATTGCCTGGCCAATGGTATTGCGAAAAGTGAGGTACCAAATCCTGCGGGAGTTTCAAACCTTTACGTGAGTACTTTGCAGTGCTTTGGTTGAAGAATTCGCAAACCAATTCGGGAACGTCGTCCATCCTCGCTCTTAATGGAGGAATTTCAAGCGGAACGACAAGAAGCCGGTAATACAGGTCCTCGCGAAATGCTCCGCTTTGAACCATGGACTCCAAATTGCGATGCGTTGCCGCAATCACTCGTACATCTATGGAAGCCGCATTAGAAGCGCCGACCTTCTCGATTTCGTGCTCCTGAATCAACCGAAGCAAGCGGACTTGGAGGTCCAACGGCATTTCACCGATCTCATCAAGAAATACCGTGCCACCATCAGCCACCTCAATCTTTCCTTTTTTGTGGGCCAGGGCTCCCGTGAATGCGCCCCTGACATGCCCGAATAGTTCAGATTCCAGGAGGTCCCTTGGGATTGAGCCGCAGTTTATCGTTGCAAACGGCTTGTAGGCCCGAGAACTGTTCCGATGAATCGCCTTAGCCAGCAGTTCCTTACCTGTACCTGTCTCTCCCAGAATCAGCACCGTAACATTGGTTTGGGCAACACGGGCAGCCGATTCCAGGACGTGCATTAACGCTGGGGAGTGTCCGATGATATTTTCGAATCCAAATCTCTGATCGAAATTGCTCCGGAGGCTCTGAAGTTCGTGAACCAGACGCCTGTTCTCGAGAACTCGATCGACTAGCAATCGCAGTTCATACGGATGAATCGGCTTCATCAGATAGTCATAGGCGCCGGCTTTCATGGCCTCGACCGCCGTGTCCACGGTGCCGTAAGCAGTTACCATAATTGTCGCGGTATCGAAATAGTCAGTACGGATCTTCTTCAGTAGCTCCAATCCGGATACGCCCGGTAGGTTCACGTCGCTGATCACCACATCCTGCATCTCGCGGCCGAGGACTTCTAACGCGTGGTGCACGTCGCCAGCCACTGCGGTCTTGTGTCCGGCCTTCTCGAGTTGAGCCTGCATAACCCGTCGAAGGCTTTCATCATCTTCGACAACGAGTATTCTGCCGCTGTTCATGCTCACTCCGGACGAAGTGGTAGATTCACGGATATGACCATAGCTTCACCACTCGGCGCTGTCCGCATCGAGCCGTGATGTCGGTTAACGATCTGTTGAACAAGCGCCAAATCGATTCCGCCGGGATCGTTCAAAGTACTATTCAACGGTGGGGTAAGCCCCTCCGCCCGAGTTTTGATATGTACCACAATTTGCCCAGCTGTCAACTTGGCCGATACTTCGATGTCTCCTTCGTGCGCGATCCCGCGAATGGCACCCATTGTCAGGGTTTGCAGCGCGTACTTGATGAGTTCCGGATCGCAGCGAAGTCGCGGCAGATTCTGGTCGGTCCCGTTCAGCAGGACAATCCGTGAATTCGCGGCGGCCCGACATCGCTCGATGACCTCATCGATGAGCATGGGGATATTCGCCTCTTCGTAAGCCGAAAATCGAGATTGCGTAAAATCCAACAGTTCAACGAGAATTTCGAGACGCCGGCATTCTTTTCGAATGATGTTGATAAATTCTTGACGCCTTTCGTCGGACAAATCAGATTCTTCTAGAAGGTATCCGGCTCCTTCTATGCTGGCTATCGGAGTAAGGAACTGTTGCACAACCTCGGGCATCATACGTCCCAGCTCCGAGAGCGGGGTCTGAACAGATTCTGCTGTGCTCCGGGCGAGATTCTCAGCGCCCAAGCCGGCAGAACGGTACTTGGTTGCCCAGGCGGCGATCAATCCAGCCGCAGCGAACATGACCACGCGGCCTATTTGGGAATCAGCGTCACCGCATGTCATTGCGACCGCCGTTGTATGTAACACAGCCGCCACACAGGCTCCGGCTAAACCAAACCCGGGGCCGAGACGGATAGCCACAAATAAGATGCCAAAGTAATGCAATTCCGGCAGGATCTGCCCCCAAAGAACGGCTGAGGGCCTTAGCTCGCACCAGATAATATCTCCTAGGACGCCCAGTCCCAACAAGCACGCATAGAAAAGGAGAAAACGTGAGCTGGCGCTGGAAGTCAGCTCGAAACGCCATCTCGCGCGTTTAGCTACTGCTGCCGAATCAAGTATATCCATCGCATCCCACAGTCAGTTAGCTTCAACAAGATCTTCCCGTTTGATAATTCCCATACATAACCGGCGGTCTATAGCCTGCGGCAATGATGATTTGAGATGAAATGAAGTTCTAATACCTTTTTCGGAGCTGCGCGGGGACGCCCTGGCGGATTAAACAAGAAATGTCCGAGGTCAGCGACCAGGAGCGGCTTTCCCATATCGTCCGGATAGAGCTCATTGCGGATCGGAATCCAAGGCTCAAAGTTTTCTAGCGGAGGGCCGAATCCTGGCATCGTTGCTTCATAAAAGCTGGGATCAACTGCCAGCCATTCAATGCCAAATGCTTTGGAGCAGGCCGGGCAGACTCCTCCAGGAGGGGTGTGACCATGTTGAAAAGGGGCTTCGCTCTCGAGCGTGGCGGCAGACTCGGGACTTTTGCCCGCTTTCTTGTTCTCGCTTCTGTCCTGGTCGTCTCTAAAAAAAATCTCTACGCGAGAGAATCGACCGATGTGGTCGTCCTGAACAATGGGGACCGACTTACGTGCACGATCAAGCGGCTCGAAGGCGGCGTCCTTTTTGTCGGACTTGATTACGCCGATGGAGATGTCTCGATTGACTGGACAAAAGTAGCTCGCATCAACAGCAAACAATTGTTCATTGTTAAGACCCAGGACGGTCTGGTAATCACAGGAAAGTTGGCGACATACATCAGATCGGATGTTAAGCGGGCAAAAGTTCAGGTGGCCGAAACAGACGAGAAGTTGGTAGTCATCGACAAGACGCAAATTGTTGATGTGCGACAGACCTCGGAGGAATTCGTGCGGCGATTCAGTGGCGGCATAAGTCTCGGGTATGCCTACTCAAAGGGAAACAACGCAACGCAATACAATCTTGGGTTTCAGACCACATATCAAAGAGAGCGCTGGTCAGCGCAAACAAATGTAAGTTCCAACCTGTCAGCCAACAGCGGGGCAGAGACCTCGACCCGCAATGCTGTCTCACTTGGCTCCTATCATTTGTTACCTTGGGACAACTATTTCTACGGAGGCCTCGGTAATTTTCTTCAGAGCTCCGTTCAGGGAATTCAGCTCCAAACGTCTTTAGGGGGTGGAATAGGACGGTTTTTGAAGAACACGAACCGTTCACGGATCGCGCTGCTGGGTGGCATGGCCTGGCAGATCACAAATTATCATCAGACCGGTATCCCACAGCCGACTGAGAACGTGGCTGCCGCCCTGATCGCGTTGGATGTAAGCCTGTTCAGGTTCAGCAAAACCAATCTAAAGGTCCTCGCGGACGTCTTTCCTGCTCTTTCTGATCCAGGTCGTGTCCGGTTCAATACAAATGTGTCCTATTTTGTAAAGCTTTTCGGCGACATATCCTGGACGGTAACTTTTTACGGTAACTGGGACACTCGGCCGCCGTTCCATTTTTCAGGCAGTGACTACGGCTCGACTACGGGACTGAGCTGGGATTTTGGCAAATAGCCCCAGGTCGTGCAGCCTAAGCCGCGAAACTAGAGTGGACCGGTCTGGCCGGGAGGATTTGCTTACCCGAAAGCGGCATCATATGCCGCATTGGTCCGAAACGAGATGCGATGCGTTGGCGAAGCTCATTGCGCGCGCGTAATAGCCGCGACTTTGCCGCTGATATCGTTATTCCTAACTCCTCGGCGACTTCGGCCATAGTCAGTCCGTTCACATCGCGCAACAGAATGACATTGCGGAAAAGTGGCGGCATGCACTGTATCTCTGCTCTCAGGACCTCGATCATTTCGCACTCGACGACCTGACATTCCGGATCCCTCGTGAGTGATAACAGCTCTGCATGCCTGTCTTCGCTTGCTTTCGGACCATCATTTATGTAGAGGAATTGCGCACGCTTCTTCGAGCGCATTAACATCCGGCATTCATTAACGATGATGCGAAGAAGCCATATGAAGAAATCGGCATCACCGAGATACTGATCAAGGTGCCGGAACGCCTTCCATAGTGCTTGTTGTACTTGATCCTCGGCCTCACTCCGATCCCGAAGTATTGACGTCGCGATATTAACGCAGCTTCGGTAATGTTCGTTTATCAGTCGATCAAATGCTGTTCGATCCCCACTCCGGGCTAATGCAAGCAAGTGCAATTCGGCGGAGGTTCCTTCGGTGCATGCTGTCATCATGCCTGGTAATAGTGCATGTCCTGCACCGTTTGGTAGATGTCTATATGCCGCGTACTTTCAATAGGGTAGGGGGTGCCCCAGGTAGTACGTTGTCCCTAGAGGAACATATAAGGAAACAAAGTGCGCCATGAGGCGCAGGATCGCCCTATTTAGCCATCAGCCGGCTCCTAGATGTGACCTTGTGGCACAACATTGGATCGTTGCCGGATGGGCTGCGTCGACGAGAACTGCGCTTATTGGCGCAGTATTGAATTGCAACGGGCCTTTAACGTGAGGTTGTGCCTTTTGGCGCAGCCTGGAGTTTGATTTGGGCATTGCTGACGGCAAGCTTGGCACCGCTTGAGCGCCGGCGTGTAAATCAGGCCGCTGCCAGTCGGATATCTCGAAGCAACGCATCATCTGGGACGGTCCTGCTGCGAAGTTTATAAGCGGGTACTGGCTGAATATCGCTGCCGAGGACGGTTATTGAAAAAGATACGACTCGGCGGACTACGCCAGCATCTTGCGTGCGAATGTTACGAATGGCTTTTCTCCGGCAGGGAATTGCAAGTTCGGAATTTACTCCGGCGAAATCCGATAAATGCA
>DATBGM010000053.1:0-7305 GCA_036557945.1 Bryobacteraceae bacterium
GATCCAGTGGTTTGACTGGCTGGAGGTGGGAGCAATGATCCGGCGCGGCGAGATTCTGGATGGAAAAACGCTGATCGGTTACTACACACTGCGCGATCAGATGGGGTGAGTGCGGGCGAACGCGTTTTTCCGCAAGCTCAGCGCGCCGCGCTGCAACTGAAGCTACCGGATTCGTTCGGATTCCCGGCGCCTTTGTAAACGGCTTTTTCCGGATAGGGGCAGAGCGGGCGGGTCATCTGCACACGTTTAGCGCTATCCGCATCGTCTGCGTATTTCACGGCGACAATAGCCGCCGGTGCGTGCTGGTGTTCGACCCATTCTTCGAGGGCGCGGAAGATGTTGTTTCCCGGACCATCATCGGCTTGAACGTAGCGCGGCATTACGGACTGGCCGAAGATGTTCGGTCCCGGACCATCCTCGCAGTGCTGCATCCCGGGGACCATATAGAGACGCACGAAAGTGCGAGGGTGGACAGTTCCCATAGTCCGCACTACGGCATCGTAGTAATCGATTGTGCTCAAGGCCGGGACGACCGGATCATTCCAACCGTGGTAAAGGATCAGTTTGCCGCCCCGGTTGGCGAACCGGGAAAGGTCCGGATTGGTGGCGTTTAGGAGCGGCCCCAGCTTGCGATCTGAGGTTTGCACGGCGTTTTCCAGTCGAAAGCTGCGATAGTTCCACGCCGGATCCTCGTATACCATGTTGCGAAAGTAGTTTGTTGCAAACGTGAATTGCAGACTGCGTTCAGAACGGCTCCCCGTAATCCAGGGTTCCCATCCGCCGCGACCGGTTTCGGCTCCAGGCAGAAGCCCCGGAAATATTCTTTCGCCCGCCGTCGTCCGCGATTCGGAATAAAGAATTCTCAGAGATGCAATTTGAGTGGATGTGAGACATGCATCTGACTCGGCCGCGCGGCACTGCAGCGCAGCGGGATCGAAGCGGCACTCTCTCGGATCGCTGACGAGACCATCTTTCAGCCCGTCGGGGCCGTCGCAGGTCTGAAGAACAGCGGCAGCGATCGCAGGAATTTTAGAGTTGGGGATTCGTGCACCCGGAATTGCATTCAGAGTGCGCACGTTTTCCATGAGAGCCGCAAACAGTTGCGTCCAAGAATGCGCCGGCGCTCCGGCTAAGATGCCGTCGTAGTCCGCCGGAAAGCGCTGCGCCTCCATCAGACCTTGCCGGCCGCCGTTGGAGCAACTTGCAAAATAGGAATGGCGAGGCCGCCGGCCGTAATAATGCGCGATGATCGTCTTTGCCGTTTCTGCGGTTTCGTGGATAGCGCGATAGCCGAAATCGATCACTTTCTCGGGATGACCGCGGGCCCAATCTGCATTTGCGGGAGCACTGTGATGGCCGGTATCTGTGGCCGAAGTGGCATAACCGCGAAGGATGGCTCCCGTCATGCCGTCGTAGTCGATATAGCCCGCGAACACGCCGTTGCCTTGAGCGAGATACTTGCCGTTCCAGTTCGATTCCGGCAGCCAGATTTCCGCGACTATGTGTGAGTTCCCGGACGGCTCGAGTTCGAGGCGCACGCGGCAAAAGCGCGGAAGAGTTTTCGGACTCGGAGCTTCGGGAGGATATACAGAGCCCAGTAAGATGTCCGCGGAACTAGGCGGTGCAGTTTCAGGTTCCAACTCGAGTGCACCCGCTGGGATCGACGTGGCCAGCGCAACCTTTGTGTGCGCGAGCCTCACCGTGGAAAGATCTTCGCAACGTACAGAGCAACAGGCTGGGACACAGCCATTCAGGAGCAACACCGCGAGACAGGAGCGCAAAGTCGTACCACTGCGCAAAAACCTGTTACATGAACGCTTTCCTCCTCGAATCATGCGGTACCTCCTGCGAACACACTATCATCGAACCGAGAGGTGTGGACGTAATCAACCTGAAGTTGTTAGGAAGATGGGGGATGCCGTGAGCCGGCTAATCTGCCGGCATTTCGGAGGCAGGCAAGAACGCCTGCTCCACTTTCACATGTTGTAGAAGAACTCTTCGTAGACAATTTTGCCGTTTTTCACTTTGTAAATGCCGATTTCTTCCATGGTGAAGCGCTTGTTTTCGGGCTTGAACGTGACATCGAGTTTGTAGGTGACGGCAAAATGGTCGCCCGCAACGAGGGGGCCTTCTACCTTGGCGGAATGGACTTCGTGATTGGTAACCCACCATTCCCCTTTCTTTTTGACGCCGTCGAGGCCTTTGGTCTCGCGGGACTGTCCGGGAGGCGCGCCGGCTTCGACACTGACGATATCGGAAGAATACAGGGTATTGGTGGCTTCTTCGAATTTACCCTGGGAACAGAGCTCGACGACTTTATTGGCAACTTCCTGAGTGGTCATAAAGATCTCCTGTGCGGATTTTGTTTTTGCTACGAGACTATTGATGCAGAGAGTTGGCCGGGGGCTTCGTCAAAATACGGTTTCAGAACGGCTGTTAGACTGGTATTTACTCCCAGGTGAGCTCTTCCGCTACAACTGCTGCCTTTGATGAATCGGCGTTGGTCGCGCGTGCAAAGGCTGGCGACGCGGCCGCGTTTTCCGAGCTCGTCGAGCATTACGACCGGCGCGTATTCCGCATGGCGAAGCAGATTACGCAGAACGACGACGATGCGGAAGATGTGCTGCAGGAAGCGTTTCTGAAAGCCTACACGCACCTGGACGATTTCCAGGGCAATTCCAAGTTTTACACCTGGATTGTGCGAATCGCGGTGAACGAGGCGCTCATGAAGCTGCGCAAGCGGCGCGCCGACCGCTCGGTACCGCTGGATGAACCGATCGATACGGGCGAGGATGAAGTAGCGCGCGAAATCGCCGTCTGGGACGACAATCCGGAGGACGTCTATTCCCGTGAGGAGCTTACGGAAATCCTGGACGAAGCAGTGCAAAGTTTAAAGCCCGCTTACCGCACCGTTTTCGTCCTGCGCGACATCGAAGAACTGTCGATAGAAGAAACGGCTGAAGCGCTGGGATTATCGATCTCGGCGGTGAAGAGCCGGTTGCTTCGGGCACGTTTGCAGCTTCGGGAAAAGCTGACTCGACAGTTCAAAAGAAAGGGGGACGACGCATTTGCTTACTTGTAAGCAGTTTTTGCGCGACCTGAACGACTATCTAGACGAGACGCTCGATCCGGCCACGCGCGAAGAGCTGCAGAGACATGTGAACGAATGCCCGAACTGCTGGGTCGTTTGCAATACGACCGAGAAAACGCTGCAGGTTTTCAAGGGATTCGAGCCGCAGCCGGTGCCGAAGGATATACAGACGCGGTTAATGGCGGCGCTCGAGAAGAAGATGCAGGAAGAAGGGCCCTGCTGCAAGAAAAAACACTTGAAAGAGTAAGCTTGAACCGCCGCGAGGCCTTGCGAGCTGCTGCTATGGCAGCGTTGCCGCCGTTGCTGGTCTTTGGCAACGGTGCAGCAAAAGAGCCGTGGTCGTCGATCCACCTGCTGGAGCCGGCCGAGTTAGCCGGCGATATCCAAAAACAAAAAGAGCCGCTTCTCCTGAGCGTTGGTTTTCCGGTACTTTACCGGCAAAAGCATATTGCGCATGCGAAATTAGCCGGACCAGCAAGTAAACCGGAAGGAATTGCCCGGCTTAAAGAGGCGCTGGCAACGACTGCCAAGAACGCGCCTATCGTCATCTACTGCGGCTGTTGTCCTATGGTGGATTGCCCGAATCTCCGGCCCGCTTTCCTGCAGCTCGGGGAGATGGGATATGGCAACGTTCGTGTTTTGAACCTCCCCACCAACTTCCGGACGGACTGGGTGGAAAAGGGCTATCCGGTTGAATCGAGTTTGCCGGTGAAATAGTCTCCGGCTCAGCGCCCGCTCGAGCCGAGCACCTCGTTAAAGCGGCGTCTCTGTTCCGGTGTCAACGATTCGAGGATGCGCTGTTTGCCGGCAGCCGCGACATCTTCCCGCTCGTCCTCGATGTTCTGGTAATACTTTCCATAGTCGTCCAGAATCTTGGTAATGACCTGCTCCTGAGCGGGCGTTAGATTTAACCGGGCTTTGAGGGCGGCGAGCCCGACATGGCGCGCCTGCTCGATGACGGCGGCGTTGCGGGCTGGGGCCATATGCGACGAATGCAGCACGCCGCGCGTTATGGCAGCTCCCACGGCGGCGCCGCACAGGAAAATCAGCACCAGCGTAGTTAAGACCTTCGGGTTGGACCACGTCACGTCAGCGTGCCGCAGCATAGCTCTCGGAATGGAGGCCGGTGTGGCTATTGGATTTGTCCTTGGCTTACCGGAGCGAGGTGCACGGCGAAGTTCTGGAGCACGGCATCGCGCTGCTGGGCCTGATTACCCGTGACGGGCACGTCGTAATGAACGGCGTTGCTAAATGCGCTGTTAAAGGCCATGGTTGCCGCCACGGTTTGCGGATGCTCGCGGCTCTCCTCGGAAACCACGTACGTGCCGAGCGCCACGGCAATGGTGAGGGAAGCAAATGCCAGGCGTTTGCTGAACGTCGAATCGACGAAAAATGCCCAGAACGATCCGAATTCGCTTTCTTCGATGCGCTGGATGACACGCGCATAGAAGCCGGCGGCCGGATCTGTTTCGGGTGCGCGCAGGGTAGCCAGCATGGCACTGTGCTGCCTCATGGCGGCAAGCTCAGAGGCGCACTCGGCACATTGCGTCAGGTGACTCGAGACAGGTTGCCGGCCGTGATCTCGAAGCAGATCTTCTAAACGATCCCGAATGGGTCCGTGCATAGTTCCCTCAAAAAAATAACTGCTCGTTTGCGGGTCTAAGATTGAGTCTTCGCCTGGCTGAGGGGCGCTGGCTCATCCTTTCGGTGGTTTTCCCGGCCCGCTTTCTTCCAATTAACAACTTACACCCTGGCAGCGCCGCAGGAAAGCTTCAAAGAACAGGCAGCAGCGGCGCTTTCTCCAGCCGCTGGGCCGCCTTGAGCAACTTCTGCCGCGCGCGAAACAGCTTCACCTTTATCGTGTTTTCGTTCATGCCGGTCATGCCGGCCAGTTCCTCAACCGAATGCCCCTCCACTTCTTTGAGCAGAATGAGCGAACGGTCTTCCTCGGAAAGTTTTCGGAGTAATTTCAAGATCAAGTCGTGCTGGGCGAGCCGGTGATCGACGGCCGGAGCCTGATCGGTGGCGGGCTCGGAATTTTCCATGCGCAGCGAGTCATCGGATGAGAAATCGCTTTCGTAGACCAGCTTGCGCACGCGCTTTTTGCGGAGATAGTCGTAGCACTCGTTGACGGTTATTTTGTAAATCCAGGTCAGCAGGGAACTCCGGAAATCGAAGTTCTTAATAGAAAAATAGATTTTGGCAAATACCTGCTGGGCGATATCCTCGGCATCGTTGCGGTTGCGGAGGATGCCGTAGATGATGGAAAAGACCTTGGCCTGGTAGCGCTCGACGATTTCACGGAAGGCAAGCTCGTCCTTGGCCTGAACGCGCCGGACTAACGCTGCCTCTTCGCTGGTTCGGTGATCCAATTTACTTTTCGCCCGGCTCGGTTCCACGGCCGTTGCGGGAAATGGAAGGCTCACAGTCAGCCCGTTCATATGACGTTCCGGACGTAAATCCGTTGTAGCAGGTTGCAAGAAGTTCAGGCAAAGGAGTAGTGAAAACAGATTAAGTAGAGCTAAGGAGCACTACTTGCGAGGACCTGACCCTTCGCCTATCTTCCAGGGGTTGCCGGTTAATAAGCCGTATCCGAATTCTGCCAGGTATTCCTGTAGCCGCATTAATAAACCATCTTGATATATCTATGGCGCGATTTTTGAAAATCGTCCGGAATTTGTGAGCGCGTTGCAACTGCGGACTGGCCGTTCGCATCGGGTTAGCAGACAAAAAGAAGTTTTATCGTCGTGATTGCAACCAAAGACTGCCCAGTTACTGGCTCGCGGGGCAACGCAAGCCGCAGAGTCGCCGTGGAAGCCGAGCAGGGCAAGACCTGGACGCGCGAGGAATTGATACTCAAGCATCTGCCGCAGGTCAAGTTGATCGCGACGAGAATACATCTCGGCCTGCCTGCTTCCGTTTCGCTGGACGATCTGATCTCGGCCGGGACGCTCGGGCTGATAGCAGCCATTGACCGTTACGATGCGGAACAAGGCACAAAGCTGAGTACGTATGCCGAGTACAAGATTCGCGGCGCGATTCTCGACAGCTTGCGAATGCTCGACTGGGCTCCGCGTCAGCAGCGCCGCCGGGCGAAGCAGATCGAAACCGCCATTTCCTTTCTCGAGAAGATGCACCGGCGAGTACCGAGCGAGGAAGAGATTGCGCAGCATCTCGGGCTGAAGCTTTCCGAATATCACAACTGGCTCGCGGAAGCGAACGGGCTGCTCTTAGCCGGCCTGGAAAGCGCCGCGGCCGACGGGAACGGTGCGGGGCTCCTGCGGTTTGTTTCCGGCTCGGAAGAGCATTGGCCCTCGCGCCTGCTGGAGCGCGCCGAACTCGAGCGCGTTCTGAAAGAAGCGCTGGCGCGCCTTCCGGAGGTCGAGCGGACCGTGCTGAGCCTCTACTATGTCGAAGAACTGACGTTATGCGAGATCGGGAAAGTCGTTGAACTGCACGACTCGCGTGTTTCGCAACTCAAATCGCAAGCGATTCTGCGCTTACGCACGCATCTTCGGGCGTGCTGGCCGCAGCAGGGAGTTCCGGTAAAAACGCGCTTGAAGAACCAGCTGCGGCCTCGCGCCGTGAAGCTGCAATCTCAGGAGGTCGTCTTCGAGGGCGACAGGGCGACCGACGCCTCGCTGGTCAGGACACGGAAAGTAAATGTCTCCTGCAGGTAGAGGCGAACGGCGGAATCCGTGTGGCTGAGATAGCCGATGGAAACGTCCTGCCCGATGTTAAGCTCAAAATCGCCGCCGCGCGTGGTCAGTACAAAAGCCCCGGCGATGGCTGGCGCCCAGACGATATCGCCATCGACGATGCGCTTGACGTGCTCCAGGACCGGATATCCATGGTCGCGAGTTTGCGCCAGTTCCGTATATTCATCCGCTCCGAACAGGACGGAGTAGGGACCATTGACGCCGACCAGCCGTAACTGACTCAACGCCTGCGCAACCACATCGGGATAATTGCGTACGTCGTCTGGTAAAGGCATGACCGGATTGCTGGTAGCTTCGCGAATGCCCTGAATGCCGGCGTCGCGATAGCCATCGAAGATGGCTCTGTCTTCAGCAAACGCGAATTTCCTGGCGGCATCTTTAGCAGGTTGCCAGTCGGAATCCTCCGAACCGCGCTCCACATCGTCGATTGCCTGGCGTGAAAGCTCAAACGGCACCCGCAGTTCGATGAACGGCTTGACCTCACGCTGACTTGCA
>DATBGM010000054.1:0-83240 GCA_036557945.1 Bryobacteraceae bacterium
GTTGAGGATTCGCACTGGTCGACAAGCGCTGCCTGGGTCGACATTGACGGCGATGGCTGGCTCGATCTATTCGTCTGCAACTACGTCGATTTCACTGTGGCCGGGAACCGAAGTTGTGTTTCTCCCTCCGGCCAACCGGACTATTGCACGCCGAAGGCGTATCATGCGGTGCCCTCGCGACTCTTTCGAAATTTGAAGAATGGACGCTTCGAAGATATTAGCGAAGCTTCCGGCATTAACCGCGCATACGGCCCGGCGTTGGGTGTCGTGTGCCGGGATTTCAATAACGATGGGCGGCCGGATATCTACGTTGCGAACGATACCGCGGCAAATCTTCTCTGGATGAACCAGGGAGACGGCATGTTTAAAGAAGCGGGGCTCGATCAAGGGGTAGCCTACAGCGAAGAGGGAAGGCCGAAGGCGGGCATGGGCGTCACCGTGGCGGATGTGGAGAACAACGGCGGCCAGGTGCTGCTCGTGACGAATCTGACGCGCGAGGGTGTTACGGTTTTTCGCGGCGATCGCGACGGCCAGTTTGAAGACGCCACCGCACAGTTCGGCCTGCTGCAGCCGACCTTCGGCAATACGGGTTTCGGCGTCCAGTTTTTCGACTACGACAACGACGGCTTGCTGGATCTCTTCATCGCAAATGGCGCCGTTACACTACCCGATTCCGGCCAGCGTCCTGTTGCGCCGTACGCGGAGAAGAATCAGCTGTTTCATAACGACGGCGGCAAACGTTTTCGAGAAGTATCGCGCGAAGGGGGCGCTGTTTTTCAAATTGCCGGTGTGAGCCGTGCTGCGGCGTTTGGCGATATCGATAACGATGGCGCCATCGATATTGTGGTTGCGAACAACGACGGTCCGGTGCAACTTCTGCATAACCAAGCCGCAAAAGGCACGCATTGGATCACGCTGAGGCTGAAATGCCCGCGCTTAAACCAGTTTGCAATCGGAGCTAAGGCTGCGCTGATTCGTAATGGCAAACAAGGACCATGGCGTGAGGTGCGCGGAGATTCGAGCTATCTTAGCGCGAACGATCTGCGCGTGCATTTCGGATTGGGCGCGAACGCCGGCTTGGACGCGGCGCTCGTCGAGTGGCCGGACGGGTCCCGCGAAAAGTTCGCCGGCATGAAGGCAGACCGTATCGTTACGCTACGCCAGGGTTCAGGAAAGCGTGCCTGATCAAGGCGGAGTGATCTGCATCTCGCTTTCGAGTTTTGTCTTCGCTTCCTGATCGGATTTCTGGCGCTCGCGCGATTGCGCGAGCATTTTCGCAGCGAGTTCAGGTTTGCCGGTCGCCTGATAAGCGCGTGAAAGCTGGTAGTGCAAACTGCCGTCCGTATCGATCGGCAACGCCTTTTCGAGATGCGGAATGGCGGCGCTCTGGCGGTCGACTTGCATGTAAGCACGGCCCAGCGCGTGTTGCGCCGGAATCAGATTCGGGTTCAATCGTAGCGCTTTTTCCAGGAACGGAATGGCCTGCTCGGGCCGCTGCGAGCTCAAAAGAATGTCGCCTTTGGTGAAATTGAGCCCCGGCGAGGAGGGATTTTGCCGCAACAATTCATCAGCCAGCTTCAGCGCTTCAGAGTTCTCTTTCGCGCGATACAGCGCGGAGAGTAGTTCTTCACGCAAATGTTCATCATTGGGCGCGTACTGGAGAGCCTCGCGCCATTCGGCGACGGATTCGCGAGTCTGCCGCCGGTCGCTGAACTGCTGTGCGCGGAGTTCGTGAATTTCCGGTCCTTTCGGAAGCCGTGCCAGTTGGTCGAAGGCATCCTCCGCTAAGAGGGCAAAGGCGCGGCTCTGCCAGTAACGCGCGGGAACGCTATCGCCGGCGGCGCGAATTATTTCTCCATAACGGCCAGCCGCGAAGTCGCACGCCTGCGGCATTGTTTTGCAATCGGGAGCGGTTTCCTTTTTGCGCTCGGTAGCAGCCCAGTCCTGATGGCCGGTTTGAACATAGACCTTCGCGATCGATAGGTGCAGATCGGAAAGATGAGGCATGAGCTCTTCCGCTTTCTTATAAAAGAAAAACGCGCTGTGAAACTGGAGCCGGCGTACCCGCTCATCGGCAACAAGCGCAAACCACCAGGCTGATTGCGGGGCCGATTCTTCGACCTTTTGAAACGCCGCTTGCGAAAGAGCAGAGTAGCTGCGATTCAAGCCGTAATAGGCGTGTGGATTCGCGGACTCGAGATCGCCGAGTCTTTTGTACTGGTTTGCGGCATCGGCGAACCGGTCAAGCGCAAACAGTGCGTCGGCGAGCGTCTGGTGTCCGCCCGGATCCTGTGGCTGCTGATGTACATACTTTTGAAGAGGGGCGAGTGCGCGCGCCGGTTCGCCCACAGCGAGATACGAAGCGCCGAGGAAGAGCCATGCCGGTAAAACATCCGCATCGAGCCTGGTAGCCTGCGCGAGCGGCGCAATAGCTTCATGCGAGTGCCCGGCGAGATGCAGCGCCATGCCCAGATTCAGTAGCAGCCCCGGATTGTCCGGGACGGCTTTCACGAGCTGCCGGTAAACCGCGGCCGCTTCATCGAACTTCTGCGCCGCCATCAACTCCTTGCCGCGCTGTGATTGCTCGATCAACTCCTGCGATTGCGGCAGCGCACGCGCGGCGAACAGCATCATGATCAGAAAAGCAGCAATCACAGATCAATTATCATGGATGCATCGGCCGTTTCCGCCCCCTCTGGTTGTTGCTGTTGTCGTTTCCGGCGCTTTCCGGAACCGCGCCGACTTTTAATCGCGATATCGCCCCCATTCTTTATCAGAACTGTGCAACTTGTCATCGACCGGGCGAATCCGGGCCGTTTCCGCTGTTAACGTATCAGGATGCAAAACGTCATGCCTCCCAGATTGCCGACGTGACGCGCAGGCGCTACATGCCGCCATTTCTTCCTGAACCAGGCTATGGCGATTTCGTCGAGGAGCGCCGGCTTACACCTCAGCAGATCGCTGCAATTCAGGATTGGGTAAAACAAGGAGCGATCGAAGGATCTACCGAGGACGCGCCGCAGCCGCCGAAATTTTCTTCCGGTTGGCAATTGGGACCGCCAGATCTCGTGGTGCAGGCGCCGGAAGCGTACCGGTTAAAGGGAGACGGTCCGGAAGTTTTCTGGAATTTCGTGATTCCCGTACCGATCAACGAAGCGCGCTGGGTCAAGGCGGTAGAGATCCGGCCCGACAATCCGAAGGTGATCCATCACGCCAGCATCATTCTGGATCGCGGGCACTCGGCGCGGGGACGAAGAGCCGCGGGCTTCGCTGGGATGGATCTCAACATTACGGAAAGTTCGTTTGACCCTGACGGCACTTTTCTGGCATGGAAGCCCGGCAACGTGCCGGCGGTCGAGCCCGACGGGATGGCATGGCGCGCCACTCCCGGCATGGATCTCATTCTGAACGCGCATCTGCGGCCCTCGGGGAAAGCGGAATCGGTGCGGCCGTCTGTCGGTCTGTATTTCACCGATAAACCGCAGATGAAATTTCCATTGCTTGTCGAGCTCGAACACGATGGTGCGATCGATATTCCTGCTGGCGATCACGACTACCTCGTGAGCGACGATTTCACAACGCCGCTCGATTTGCGCGTATTAGCTATTTATCCGCACGCGCACTACCTTGGCAAGCTGCTCGAAGGCTATGCGACGCTTCCGGACGGCACGCGCAAGTGGCTCGTCCGCATTCCCGATTGGGATCTGAACTGGCAGGGCGTTTTTCATTACAAGGAACCGCTGCTGTTGCCGCGCGGAACGAAAATTTCCATGCGCTTCCATTACGATAATTCGGCGGCTAATGTGCGCAATCCGCATCGTCCTCCGCAACGGGTGCGCGGCGGCAGTCATGCCGATGACGAGATGGGAAATTTATGGCTGCAGGTCTTACCAGTAGATGCAGGCGACCACCGCCCGGTATTACAGGAGGCAGTCATGCGGCGGCTGCTCCAGAAGTACCCGGGCGACTTTTCTGCGAATTTCAATTTGGGCGATTTGCTGCTCACGAAAGGCGATCCTCGTGGCGCAGCGCATTATTTCGAGGCCGCTGCGAAGGCGGAGCCGCGAAACGCGCTCGCACTGGCAGAATGGGGCGTTGCGCTGGCAGGCGCAAGCGAGATGAGCGAGGCGCGTCGAATGTTTGAGCACGCACTGGAGCTTGACCCGAAATTTACCGATGCACGATATGACCTGGCAAGCGCCCAGGCAAGCAGCGGCGCGTGGCCGGATGCTGTACGCAATCTCGAACAAGTCCTGCGAGAGCGCCCGGGGGATGCGAAAGCGCGCGAGCGGTTAGGCGAAGTGCTGCTTGCCTGGGGCGATGAGGAAGCGGATGCCGGCCGGCACGAAGCAGCCATCGAGCATTATCGTGCCGCGCTGAAGTATCGCGCAAGCGACGCCGAGCTGCACAACAACCTGGGCGTGGAGCTTGCAAGGCTCGGCCGCCTGACAGACGCTCAATTAGAGCTTGAAACGGCCGTGAAGATCAATCCCGGCTTGCAGCCGGCTCGCGCGGCGCTGCAGGCCGTGCGTGCGCAGTTGAGCAGCGGCCGTTGATCGCGTATTACGCATGCTGCGGTGCGGCTCCGGCGGGAAGCGGCGGCGCCTCCTGGCCGGCGCGGGGAAGAGTGCCATCGAGTTCCTGCCGCCAATGCGCCACATCACCTGCGGGACCGTAGCAGTAAAGCATCCGGCAGCGCTTGTCCGACAAATTCGTCAACTGGTGAAATACGCCCGAGGGAATGTAAACTGCCTGGCCTGCCTTTAAGGTTCGACGCTCATCTCCCAAACACATTTCGGCTTCGCCTTCGAGCAGAAAATAGATCTCTTCCTGCTCCTGGTTGTGCCAGGGGACCTGTCCGCCATTGGGCTGCAGTTCCACATGCCCCATGGAAAATGTGGCCGCCTGAATCGGACTTGCCCCGCCTACTAAATTCTGTGTTCTACGGCGCGCCGGATATTCCCGGCCCTGAATTTCCGCCAGATCGGCAGTAATCATTATTAGTCCGAATTCAGTCTTTCACTACGCGCAGATTGTTCGTCACGCTGAACACGTTGGGAACAGAATTGGCGCGCATCCCAATCAGATTCTTATCGAAGTCGCTCGAGACAACACCTTCAAGAGTAACCTTCCCGTTGTCAACGATGATATGGATGCTCGGCAGCGCCTGGTTGCCGTACCGTGTTCCGATCTGCGGATCGCCGTAGATGGCGCGAGCTAATGCGCGGCGAGTCTGCGAGTCGAAGTTAGAAAGAGGAAGGACTCTGATTTCGTTCTTGACTTGCGATACGCCTTCAATGCGCTTCACCACATTTTCGGCATCCGATTTTAGCGTCGGGCGAGTGACGGCTCCCACAAGCGTCACGGTCGAGCCCTGCACCTGAAATCCGAGGTCATCAAAGATCGAGTAATAAGGCAGCATGATCAGTTGGTGTCGAACTTCCTTCGCAATACGGCCTTCGTCGGCGCTGCCGTGAACAAAAGAATCCTCATGCGAGCTCTGGGCCACCGCAAAACTACCCGGTACTGCCAGAAGCGCTGCTACGAAGGTGGAACAGAGTGCTTTGCGCATCATAAATCTCCTGTCTATGAGACGAGCTTGGGCCAAGTTTGTTTTACGAGCGTCCGTGATTTGTTTAACCTTGCCCGCGATCTTTCCAGATAGCGCTGCCGCGTCTGGCAAAAATACTGATCAGAAACGATAGTATTGCTAAAAACCAGCAAAATGCGGGAGCAAAGATACTCCAATTCTGGCTGTAAGGCCAAAGGGGAATGGCCAGGATTCCCGCGATGACGAATAGGAAGGCAAGTATTCTCCAGCCCATGGCTCAGGATTTCCAGAGCAATCATACAGTGTTCCGGGCGAGGCATGAACAACCGCAGCTTCGGAAACCACAGAAAAAGCTTCAACGCGCGCGCGGCGCTTCCTCGATCGCAACCATGGCTTTACCGCTCGAGAGATTCTTCTTTTTACAGCGAACCACTTGACCGGGAGCGAACTGCCAGACCTCGCCGTCGGGCATCGGTTCGATGATTTTGTAGAAGTCGCGGCCCAGATGTTCGGCACGAACAGCGCGGAGAACATTTAGCCCCTCACCCACCAGCGTCACGTATATCGTTGTTTCCTTGCCGGCAGGGATGGGCGCAGCATGTGGAGCCGGCGTCGGCTGTACCGCCGTAGCCGGGTCGGGCCGAGGTGGCTCGGAAACTATAACCGGCTCTGGTACCGGTGCGGGTCGAGCGCTTTCCGGCGCTGCCTGACCAAAAGATGGCTGCGTGAAAATAGCGCGCGGTGGAGCAGCGGCGGTGGTTGGCGGAGCGGGTGGTGGTACTGCAGCAGGGGCAGCCGCAAAGGAAAACGGCTGCGCTCCGGGCCGTACTTCCGGCGCATACTGCACGCGGCCGCTCATGCGTGTGCGATCCATGATCCAAAACAAGATCGTAAGGCCGGTCCAGATGATCGGCATCCACTCGGAGCCGATCGGACCATCGAAGGATCGACTTTGCCCGTTGTGAACGAACCACAACAGAAGGGGCGCACCCGAGGCAAGCGTTAAGCAGAGGCCCACGACGGCAGAAAATCCCAGGCTCTCAAAAAGGCTGCGCGCGCCTTCCGCATCGAAGCTCAGCAAGACGATTGCGGCGACGAGACCGGCAATGCTCCCAATCCAGAAGAACGGACCCGGCAAAAGCATGAAGCCGACAGCAGCCACCACCACAGCAATGACCAGAGCTGTTCCATCGATTTGAATTTTGGACATGGAATACCGAAGACACGATTTTAGCCGAGAGCATTCAGACGGCAGGAATGACGACTACTGCCAGTCAGCAAGACTGTTCACGTAATCGGCCGAGCCGTCGCGTAGCCAGCCATCCAGTTGCGCCGGCTCTTTGAGCTGCTGCCCGCGTTCGCGCGGCACGAGAGCATATGCGCAATCGATCTCGGCCAGCGCCGTCATGTCGATAAACAGCTTTTCGAATTGCGCGACAGGAAAAACGTCTTCCTGTCCTTTGCCCCACCGGCGCTTGACATCTTTCAAAGTAATGTAGGTCGGCATGCGCGCGGCGACCTCGCGAACCGCGCGCGTAACGCGTTCAGGATTCTTCAGCGCTTCGCGATCGAGCGCGAAAACCGCGAGCAGCTTATCAATATCGATCCAAAACGTGTTGCTGTTATAGAAAGAGAGAGACCATTCGGCATCTTCCGACGGCAGAGCCATGCCCTCTACCAGCCGGAGGCGGCCATTGACACGGGCGAGTCCGCCGCCGTGATCATCGATCTGGCGCGCGATTACTTCAACCGTCAGCGCCGCATTTCGCTCTAAGTGAAGGCCAAGCGTTACCGCGTCCAGATTCACGCCGGTCGTATCGATGTTGTGAACCATTAAATAGCGAAGCTGTGGCCGCAGCGAGAGAAGCTCGAGCAGCACGCCGTTGCGCAGCATATTGGGAATCTCATACCAGTGCCCGGGTGGGTGAATGCACTGCAGCGGCAGGTTGTCGGTGTAATCAGATCCTTCGCCGGCGTGGAGAGCCCACTGCATAAGCGCAGATCGCAGGCTGTCGCGAACCTTTTCTTTTTGATCATCGAGGGTCTGCTGCGGCATTTCTTCCCAGGCGAAGCGCAGGTCGCGCGCCATCGGAATGAAGCGGAGTCCGATGCTGCGCCCGGGAGAAAGCAACACCGGGCCTTCGTAGCCATAATTCGCCGTTTCGGCCAGCGATTTTGCGATGGGTCCATGCGTCAGATAGCTGGTTGTAATCACATGCGGTACCGGAACTCCTGCGGTGCGGCTCGCCCGCCGGCTCTTGGCGAGATGTAGTTCTACGAAGTTTCTGTATCGGCCATCGAATCTCACAAACGGATTGAGTGCTTTCACTACTCCCGCTCCGCGCGTCCAGCGGCTGCCTGCGCCTCCAGCCAGCGAGACAACCGCGACCGTTCCGGCAGCGAGCGCTCGAGCGCCAAGTGCGTGCAGGTGATCGCTGCCGGCGGAAGTTGGAACAAATACGTCTTCCGGGCGCACATCTTCGATACGAGTGGTAACCGGCAGCCGGTTCTGCGCCAGCCCGATTCTTCCGTTTTGCAGATCTGCGCGAATGCTTTCATGCTGGACGGGATCAAAACCGTACTCGTTCAAAAGGGCCGCGAGTGTTTTCCCTTGCTCTTTCCCGCCGTCTTCGGAAGTGGGCAGCATGCGATCGAAAAGACTTTGAACGATTCCGGAGTATGTCGGCGTGGTGCGCGACGCAGCTGCCAGCCAGTCGAGTTCGCGCCGGCGTGCGCGCGGCATCAGTTTGGGATCAGTGCGCAGCAGCAGCGGGACTGTTAGCGCGTAATAGCCAGGCGGCAGCAGATTTCCGCCCGTAGTAAGGAGTTCTGCAACCGTGCCACGTTCATTAATAGTGAAGTCATAGACCACGGGATCCATGGCAAACGGCACGGAATCTTCGAGGTGCTGCTTCGTTTCGGTCATGATTCCGAGCAGCCGGTCTTGTGCTTCGCTTTTTCTTGCCGGATCGAAAATGAAGCCCATACCGCCGCCGGCCATCCCGCCCAGCATCCAGAATCCCCAGAATTCAGAGCCCATGGCGGCACGAGTCTGCTCGATCAATGTTTCGGTATAGAGATTACTGGCCCAGGGGATAATGCTTTGAATGGGTCCGAAGAAGTTGCCTTCCGTTGCCTGGCCGATCGAACGAATGTCACCAGCCCGGAGATCGCAAAGGATAGCATCTAGCGTGTGCATGGCATCCTGACGAGCCAGCCATTCTTTGGGAGAACGGAGCAGATATTTCTCCGTGACCATTTCAAGAATTGGCCCCACATCCTGCGCCATCCCGCCGTGGACCAATACAAGACTGCGCTCGAGCCGTTCACGCGAGGTACCCGAAATTTCATCGGAAGAAAAGACGTGATGTGCGGGCAGAAGGCGGCCGCGGCTGATACCGTATTCCGGATCGTCTCCACCCGCTTCGGCACCTTCGATGAGCTTAATGCCGGGCCAAATGCCGCCAGAATCCTGCCATCCGCCGCCCGAGCCGCCGAGCCACTCGCCGAGGATTGCACGCGCTGCCACCAATCTGCGATCGGATTCAAACAAAGGTCCGGTAAGGGCCTGCGTTTGCCTGGTCGCACGCATGCAAACCGCGATCAGACTGGCAAGCAGATTGGTCGATACGGCGAGCCGCGAGCCTTTCGGAATATTGCGCACCACACTGGCGAGTTCTATGCCGCGTCCGGCGCCGGCGAGACGCTCGAGCAGCACCTCCAAGGGCTGAACCGCGCCCTCCATGGCAGGAGGCACAATGCCGGATGCGATGACAGCCGCTTTCAGCAAGCCGAGATAATCGCGCGCGAAATCGAAAACTTCCGCAAATGTTGTGATGTCCGTCGTTGCGCCCAGATCGACACTGGTGAGACGTAGAACGGGTTCGTCGATGACCCGAAAATACGCTTCCACGGGGGGCTCGGGATGCGCGCTACTGCCGTCCCGCACGCTCAAATCGATCGAGACGTTCAGTACGCGCGCCCCCTCCGGATAATCCATGCCGAGGAAAAAGATGTCGCTCCAGCCGCTATGGGTCAGATCCATGCGGACCGGTGTTGATTCCTTCAGCAACGGAAACGGCTCATTCTCTGAAGGCCGTGTCAGAAGTTCAGGGCGGATGTGAAGCGGGTAATCCTCAGGATGACCAATGCGCGACATCCAGTGATTACCGCGCACGGAGCGAACGCTGCGGCGCACCTGGTCGGCAAGCGTCTTGAAAGCGAGCCCCTTATACACTGCCGCATAGGCGCTTGAAAGAGCCGCCGTCGGGCCACTTGCTTCCATCGCGCGTCCCAGTGATTCGAGCGCTTCTTCAAAGCGCCGCTTCAGAAGATGCGTAACCGCTTCAAAAGGGATCTGGCCGCCGCTTGCCACTTCCGGCCGGCGAGGCAAATGGAAACGGTGAATTGCATATAGAAGCAGCAGCGCCCGTACGCGTTCGTAAAGATTGCCGCTGGTACGCCAAAAGCCGTCGAGTGCAGCGCATTCCGCAAGCAGAACCGCGGTGGAAGAACTTGAGGCGACTTCGTCGAGCGAGCGGTCTCGAATCGCGCGATCGCGCGAGGTGATGATTGCAATAAGCTGGCTCACGCGTCCTGCCCGGTCGTGTGAAGAGCGACAAGCTCCAGCAGTTGTGCGAGAACGCCGTTCCGGTCCTTACCTTCGAGAGCGAGCGCGAGCTGCGCATAAAATAGTCCATATTTCACGCCAATGTCGTAGCGGCGGCTGGTCTGCTCGAAGGCGAGATACTGTTCGCGGCCGGCCAGGTCGGAAAGCGCGGCAGAGAGCGTGATCGTTTGCGGAGCATCGCGAAGACCGCGCGCCAGGATATGCATGACGGCGGGTGTCAACACGTGCATGCCGAAGAAACACAGATAATAGCCCGCGCGCAAACCGGAGACGGAGAGTTCCTGCTCGGCTTCTGTGGGCGTCGGCTTCTCTAAAACCTTCTGAACCCGGTAAAGACTCTGTTTGCCGGCAATGCGCTGCGCGCCGACTACACCGTACTGCGAAAGCCACGTTTCGCGTGTCGCCTGTACAGCGGAAACTGCGCAGCCTTCTTCTTCCGCTATTTCGACCACACGTTTCGCACTGCTTGCGCCATTCGCGCCTGCGTAAAGATGATCTCCTACCAGGTGTAGAAACGGTTCCTCCGCAGTGAACGCGTGCGCACAGTGGATCGCGCGCGCATAGCCGCCGCCCCCGGTCTGTTCAATGAACTCGATGTTCCGGTCGGCAGCGGCTTCGGCGAAGGCCAGCCTATCGCCCGGCGGAATGATAACGGCGATATCCTCGATCCCGCACTTACGGACTTCGTTCAGCAGAATACGAATGACCGTACGCTCCTGACCGTCGCGGTCGATCAACGTCTGCAGCGGCAATGTACGCTGCGAAGGCGCGGCGGCGGTGATGACTGCCTTTTGAATCTTCATTGGCTGTGCAAAGGCTGATTTTAGCGTGCCCGTTGAGCGCATTTGACGTGCTGGTAGGGCACACTTGAGGGGTGATCCGGCACACAAGACTCACCGTTCCGACGCGCGGAAAGGGACTGTACCCGTGTACGCGGGAAGTGAAAAGCTGGCTTGGCAAACAGGGAATCTCGAACGGGCTGCTGACAACGTTTGTTCAGCACACATCGTGCTCGCTCGTGATTCAGGAAAACGCGGATCCCGACGTCACGCTCGACCTGCGCGATTTTTTCGAGCGCCTCGTGCCGGAAGACGAAGAAAATTTTCGGCACACCGCGGAGGGCTCGGACGACATGACTTCACATATCCGCTCGGCTCTGACGCAGACCTGTTTGACCATTCCGGTGCTGAACGGCGAGATGGCGCTCGGGACCTGGCAGGGGCTGTATGTTTTTGAGCATCGCAAACACGCGCATCAGCGCCATATCGTTGTGCAGATTATGGGGAATGAGTAAATCGATTTCTGGGCAGAGCAGCACCACGCTGCTCTGCCATACTTGCAATCCTACTGCACCATGCGTCGCTGTTGCTTGCGAACGATGGCCGGAACCTCGTAGTCGTCCGGCGGGGGCAACTCCTCTTCCGGCTCCGGCTCGGCCGCGGCCATAACCGGCTCCGGTTCATGCTCGACAGGAGGCATGTGAGGCGGCACAGCGTGTCCGTCCGGAGCGTTGGCCGGAGTGAACGGAAAATGTGGATTGCGCCGGTCGATTTCCGGCAGGGTGTCGCGCTGAAAACCGGTCGCAATAACCGTAATTTTCACGCGATCTTCCATCTTCTCGTCGATCACCAGTCCGAAGTTGATCTGCACGTCATCATTTTGCGTTGCCTTGCGGATCAGGTTGCACGCTTCGTTGACGTCGTGAATACCCAACTGGCTCGAGGCAGTAATATTGATGAGCACGCCGCGCGCGCCGAGCACGCCGCCTTCTTCCATAAGCGGGCTGTTGATCGCGCGCTGGGCGGCTTCGAGCGGCGCTTTCTCGCCGGAAGCAACAGCGGTACCCATCATGGCGTAGCCCATCCCGAGCATATTGGTCCGGATATCGGAAAAATCTCGGTTAATCAGGCCGGGTGTCGTGATGATGTCGGCGATTCCCTGCACAGCCTGGCGCAGCACATCATCCGCCATCCGGAAAGATTCCACAAAGCTGGTTCCTTTCGGTGCAAGGCCGAGCAGCTTTTCATTGGGGATACTGATGACGGTATCGCAACTGCCCGCCAGCTCGGCCAGGCCGCGTTCCGCCTGTTTCATGCGGCGCGGACCCTCAAAGGCGAACGGCTTCGTCACGACGGCCACGGTCAAGGCGTTCAATTCCTTGGCAAGCGAAGCCACAACGGGGGCGGCACCGGTTCCGGTGCCCCCTCCAAGCCCCGCAGTGACAAATACCATATCGGCGCCTTCGAGAATTTCTATAATTTGTTCCGTATCTTCGAGCGCCGCCTGCCGCCCCACCGACGGATCGGCTCCCGCGCCCAGCCCGCTGGTCAGCTTCTTGCCAATCGGGATTTTGTTGGCCACGGGCGAAGCCGCCAGCGCCTGTTTGTCCGTATTCAGGATGTAAAAGTCGATGCCGCCCAGGCCCTCATGCAGCATGCGTGCCACGGCGTTGGAGCCCCCGCCGCCCACGCCGACCACTTTGATGCGGGTTCCGAGCTGTACTTCGTCTTCAATAAGAAATTTAAGATCGTCCGCCATTCCTGTTCCTTTCCCCGTTTTCTCTAACTGTTCACTTCACTGCCAGGCCGGCTAAACCGGCCGATGCCCGTTTCCAGTCGCGCTTCATCTGGAGCCGCCCCGAATACATCGCAAGCCCGGCCACCGTGGTCCAGCTCGGATTATCCAGCTCGTCCGGCCAGTTCACGATCCCGACGGCAAGGCCGTTGCGGGCCTGACAGTCCAAAACGCGTTCGGTAATATCGCAGATCCCGGAAAGCAGCGAGCCGCCGCCGGTGAGGATGGCGCCCTCCAGCAGCGATTGCTCCATGCCCACACGCAGAACCTCGGAAAAAATGCGCTCGAGAATATCCTCGGCACGCGCTTCGATGATTTCGTTCAACTGTCGCCTGCTCGTTTCCCGCATGCCGCGCCCCTCGGCCGTGGGTATTTCAATCAGGCTGTGATCGGATTCGACGCCGACGATGGCGTGCCCGTATTCACGCTTCAGACACTCGGCATCGTCATAGTCTACTTTCAAGAGCCACGAGATGTCGCGTGTGAAATGATCCGCTCCGATCGGCAGCGACGTAGCAAGTAGCAGCGCGTCGGCATCGTAGACCGCGAGCAGAGTGGATTGGGCGCCCACGTCGATCAAAGCAACGCCGCGCGCGCGATCCTCGGGAAGAATCGCTGCGTAAGCAGCCGCCACGCCTTCAAAGATCGATTCCTCGACGGCAAGATGCGCCTTGTGAACTGCCGAAACCAGCCCCTGATGCTCGTTTTGGGAGGCCGTGATGACGTGCACGTTTGCTTCCAGCCGCGCGCACTGGATTCCTTTTGGATTCCGGTAGCCGGCGCGGCCATCTATCGTGAAATCCTGCGGGCAAATCTGTAGAATCTGGCGATCGTCTTCGAGCCGGACGCGGGAGGCAAGCTCGACAGCATAACGCAGATCGCCCGGTTCGATGTCTCTCCGGCGGCCAAACTCATAAAGGCCGCGGCTGTTAACGCCGGAAACGCTGCCGCCCATACCGATTACTGCTGATTCCGGCGAAGCCTCGGCGCGTAGCTCTGCTTCATGCAGAGCAAACTGGATACTCTGTGTTAATGCTTCCTGATCGGTGAGCCGGCCTTTGTTCCAGGCCTGAACCGGCGCTTCGCCGTGCCCCAGAAAACGCACGCCCTGATCTTCCAGCGCGCAGATCACCACACGCGTGCTCGTCGCGCCCAGATCGAGCCCGACCGCCAGTTGTTTCGCTTTATTCGCCACCGTTATCGCCTCCTACGGCCGTAATCACGCCATCCACACGCAGATCGAGCGTGCGGGCGTCGGGACGCTTCTCCTTGATCGCTGGATAATTGTTTAGAAAACTCTGCAGGCGCTCGCTGTAATTGTCATCGCCAAGCATCAGGTTCAGAACCAGGCCGTTAATATGCTCCGCCACGATCAGGTTATTCGGATCGGCCACGTTGACCTCAGAAATCTGCGCGGCCAGCGAACCGATATCGCGTAACATGCCCAAGACGCGATGCACGCGCGCGCGCCGGTCGATGATGTTCTCGGATTCGCGAATCCCCGCGATCACTGGCAACGTAAACTGCGCGGCGATGCGCGGCCGCAAGATGTAGCCGTCTTTGTCGATCAGCGCGAGCCGCGTGGCGCCGTCCTTGCGGCCCGCCCCAAGCCGCACAAACGCCACCGGCACGCGCTCATCGACATGCACTCTCAGCGTGTCCGGCCAAACTTTCGAAATCGTTGCGTTCTCCACCCAGTCAATCGCCAGTAGCTCACGCCTGCGCTTCTGAATCGGGACCAGATATAAGCTCTTCCCAAAGTCTTCGGCAAAGACGTGACGGATCTGGGAAGTCGACGCATAGTGAATGCCCTCCACAACGAGATTGGGACTGCGGCCGCGAAAGTCCTCCGATTCGGCCAGACGGAAACGCGGATCTTTGATCAGAAATTCTTCGGTGCTGTGCCAGGCGTAGAGCGTCGTCACCAGCAGCAGCAAGCCGGCAACCAGCAAAATGGTGAAACGAACCCAGCGGATGCGCTCCTGCGCTTCCTCGACGGCGGCGCGGCGCGGCATCAGGCAGCAGCCTCCCGCAATCTCTCCAAAATCAGTTCAGAAGCCTGCGACACGTTGCCCGCGCCGAGCGTAATGATCACATCGCCCGGTTCCGCTGCTTCAATCAGCCGCTCGACACCCTCCTCCATGCTGGCTACATAGTGCGCCGAGCGATGCCCGTGCGCCCGAATCTTCTCGATCAGTGCGTCCGCATCGACGCCTTCGATCGGCGCTTCCGATGCCGCGTAGATGTCAAGAATGTAGACCTGGTCGGCCTGATGAAATGCCGTGCCGAATTCATCGAGCAGATGCAGCGTGCGCGAAAAGCGGTGCGGCTGAAAGAGCACCAGAATGCGGGAGAAATTTGCCAGCCGCGCGGCTGCAAGCGTCGCTTTGATCTCGGTCGGATGATGGCCGTAATCGTCGACCACTGTAATCCCGCGCTCACGCCCA
Source organism: Bryobacteraceae bacterium (assembly GCA_036557945.1). Classification (GTDB taxonomy): domain Bacteria; phylum Acidobacteriota; class Terriglobia; order Bryobacterales; family Bryobacteraceae; genus Bog-105. The sequence continues at coordinate 15,203 of DATBGM010000054.1, forward strand.
CGAATCGAAAAACGGCGATCCACTCCCGCAAAGGATTTGAGTCCTTCCTTGATCGCCGCCACCGCGATATCCAGCTCCAGCGCCACGCCGATCGCCGCCGTCGCATTCAGCACGTTGTGAACGCCGGCCACATTCAATTGAAAATGTGCCAGCTCCACGCCGCCCCGCCGAATCGTGAACGCGCTGCTTTCCCCGCTTAACTCGACCGATTGTATTTCCAGGTCCACTTGCGCCGAGCGGCCATAGGTGATTGTGCGCCGTCGAATATTCGGGAAAATCCGCTGCACGCTCTTGTCTTCCATGCAGAGCACGGCGGCGCCGTAAAACGGCACGCGATTCACGAACTCGATAAAAGCTGCCTCGATCTCAGCGAGCGAGGCGTAATGATCCAGATGCTCGCGATCGATATTGGTAACAACCGCCAGAATCGGCGCCAGCTTCAGAAACGAGCCGTCGCTCTCATCCGACTCGACCACCAGCAGCGCGCTCTTTCCCACACGCGCGTTGGAACCCTGCATCGCTGCCACCTTGCCGCCGACGACGACCGTAGGGTCAAGCCCGGCCGTATTCAGAATGCTGGCGACCATCGAAGTAGTCGTCGTCTTGCCGTGGCTCCCGGCGATCGCGATGCCGTATTTGAGCCGCATCAGCTCAGCAAGCAGTTCGCCGCGTGCAATCACCGGCACCTGCAGGCGTCGCGCTTCTTCCACTTCCGGATTTGACGGGCTTAACGCCGAGGTCACCACCACCGCCTTCGCGCCCTTTACATGCGATGCCTCATGGCCGATCTGGATCGTCGCGCCAAGCTTCGCCAGCCGGTCGGTTGTCGGGCTGCGGCGGAGATCCGAGCCGGAAACCTGGTACCCCAAGGTGAGCAGCACTTCCGCGATACCGCTCATCCCGATGCCCCCGATTCCCACGAAGTGCACGTGTTGGGGCTTAAAAAACATTTACCATCCGTATTGTTCCGGCTTTCTCGACGCCTGTCAAGACCGTTTTCTTTCCGCCGCTTCTTCTAGTACATCGGCAGCACGCTCGGCTGCTCCGGGATGTGCAAACTGCCGCACCCGCTCCCGCATTCGGCCTAAGGCTTCAGGTTTAGCCCGCAATTCTTCCACTACCTCGAACAATTTCCGGCCATTCAGATCCGCGTCCAGAATCACGCGCGCGCCGCCCGCCTGCTCCACCGCTTCCGCATTGCGCCGCTGATGATCGTCCGCCGCAAAAGGGAACGGAACGATCACCGACGCCATGCCCGCTGCTGCCAGTTCGCCGATCGTGCTCGCTCCTCCGCGCGCGACCACGAGATCCGCCTGCGCAAACGCCCCCGGCATATCGTGCAAGAACGGCACGACTTCTCCCGCCAGCCCCGTTTCGGCAAACTCGCTCGCGAGTGCCGCGTGCTCGGCGGACCCGGTCTGGTGCACGATCCGCACCGGCACGCCGCTCTCGCGAAAAAGCGGCCAGCTCTCCCGCGCCGCCCGGTTCAAAGTTCGTGCGCCGCGGCTTCCGCCCGTGATCAGCACGGTAAACGCCCCTTCACGCTTCCGCTCGACGCGAAAAAACTCTGCGCGGACTGGCAAGCCGGTCGTCTCTGTACGCCCCTTCGGAAAAAATCGGGCCGTCTCTTGAAAGCCGAGAAGCGCCTTGGTTACCCCGCGCGAAATCCAGCGGTTGGCCGCTCCGGGCACTGCGTTCGGCTCCATCACGATCAGCGGAATACGTTCGAGAATCGCAGCCATCGTTACCGGTCCGGCTACATATCCGCCCATGCTGAACACCGCGCGCGGCGCAAATCGCCGCAGAATCTTCGCCGACGCCAGGACTGCCATCGGCAGCACCGCCGCCGTCTTCAGCCGCTGCTCGAAACCGACTCGATTCAGTCCGCCGCTACGCACAAAAAACATCTCGTGCCCGGCTTCCGGAATGATCCGCGCCTCCATCCCTTGCGGCGTGCCGATGAACAGCAACTTGTGCCCGCGCTCGCGCAGAACATTGCCAACCGCCAGCACCGGATAAATATGGCCGCCCGTCCCGCCGCCCACGAGTACAAACGAATGCGGCATCTACCCCGCGTGCTCGCTGACACTTAACAGCATGCCCATCATCACGAGCGTGCTCATCAGCGAACTTCCGCCCGAGCTGATGAACGGCAGCGGAATCCCTTTGTTCGGCGCAAGTCCGAGAACCACGCTCATATTGAGCAGCGCCTGCAGCACCACGCAAACCGTCACACCCAAGGCGAGGTAACGGCCGAACGGATCGCCCGTGCGCACAAACGTTCGAATACCGCGCCAAAGCAGCACGCCGAAACCAACGATTAGCAGTGATGCGCCCAGCAACCCAGTCTCCTCGCCGACAATGCCGTAAATGAAATCCGTATGCGCCTCGGGCAGATAGAGCAGCTTCTGCTTGCTCTGCATCAGCCCGACGCCCGTGAGCCCGCCCGAGCCAACCGCGATCTTCGATTGCCGCTGCTGATAACCCGGATCGCTCGTCGAAGCCGTCTGATGCGCGTATTGCAGGATGTGCCCCTTGGGATCGATTTTTGCGAGCAGCTTATGATCTTTGTCCACAAATTCGATCGCTCGCATTAACCGGTACGGCTTCATCGCAATGAAGGCGATGCCGAGCAGCAGTCCCAAAACCCCGCACATCGCCATATATCTCGTCTCGATACCAGCCACGTACATCACCGCGACCGTCATCGCCACCAGCACCACCGCCGTACCGAAATCGGCGATCGCCACTGCCAGCGCCATCACCGAAACCACAACAGCAATCGGTCCGAGCGTGTGCCGTTCGTTGATTGCATCGAGGCGGCGGCACAGAAAAAAGGCAAGAAACAACGCCAGCGCGGGTTTCGCAAGCTCCGAAGGCTGCATCGAAAACGGCCCGGCTCGCAGCCATCGATGTGTGCCGCCGTCAGCAAGATAGACAGCTACCAGCAGCAGCATCACGATCCCCAGACAAGCGAACGCCACCTTTGGGTTATTCCACTCCCGATAATCGCGCCGCATGCAGTAGAGCAGCAGAAGGAACGACACCACTGCCCAGCCAAGCTGCCGTACGAAGAAATGCGTGCTCGAAACGTGGTACTTCAGCTCGGCGATGAACGACGACGCGCTGTAGACCATCACCAATCCGAAGCAGACGAGCGTCAGCACCGTGAGGAAGAGAATCCAGTCTGTTTTCAGCCGCTGCGCCATAACTTTAAAACAATTCTGCCACGATTTGTTTGAACGTTTTGCCTCGTTCTTCGTAGTTCTGAAATTGATCGAAGCTCGCACACGCCGGGGCCAGCAGCACGAAATCGCCCGACTTCGCGTGAGCGCGCGCAAAAGGAACCGCCTTCTGCACTGTTTCGCAGATCTCGACCGGCACGCGGCCGCGCAGCGCTTCTTCGATTAACGGCGTCGCAGCGCCGATCAACAGCGCGCCTTTCGCCTTCTCCTTCAGCGCCGCTGCGAGCGGTGTATAGTCGCTGCCCTTATCCTTGCCGCCCAAAATGATCCATAAATTCCCGGGGAACGATGCGATCGCCTTCAACGTTGCATCCACGTTCGTCGCTTTCGAATCGTTGTAGTAAACGACGCCGTCCAGCTCGCGCACAAATTCAATGCGGTGCTCGACTCCAGGAAAGCTCTCGACCGCTGCCGGCAGCGCATCCAGCGGCGCGCCGGCCAGGTGCGCCATAAGCGCCGCGGCCATGACGTTCTCGACATTGTGCATCCCGCGCAGCCGGATCGAGCCCAATGGCAGAAATGGCTCGCCGCAGTAGAGCAGCGCATCTTTCTCGATCGCAACACCCTGCGGAACCGGCTGCGTCGAACTGAACCAGAAGATTTCCGCAGGAGTGAGGCGCGCATAGTTCCGGCAGATCGCGTCGTCGTAATTCAAAACAGCGAAGTCGCCCCTGATCTGCGTCTCGAACAGCCGGCCTTTGGCTTTCGCGTAGACATCCAGTGTCCCGTGGCGGTCCAAATGGTCGGGCGTGACGTTCAGGCACGCCGCGATATGCGCGCGGAACCGGTCAATCGTTTCCAGTTGAAACGAAGAAAGCTCGAGCACGTTCCATTGCTCTTCACTCGATGACTCGATGAGCGACGTTACCGCAGTTCCGATATTCCCTCCGACCTGTGCCGGAATTTGACATTTGCGCAATAAGTGCCCGGTGAGGGCTGTGGTGGTTGTCTTGCCGTTTGAACCCGTGATGCCGATCGTGGGACCCTGCAAAAAATACGAAGCCAGTTCAACCTCGCCGATCACCGGCACGCCACGCTCGCGAGCGGTCGCAAACAGAGGCAGATCGAATGGCACTGCCGGCGAAAGCACAATCAAATCCGGCGCGCCCAGGTTCTCCGGCGCCTGCGCGGCTACTGCTACACCCAGTGCGGCGAATCGTAGCTGCTCTTCAGCGCTCGGAATCTGCGCATCCATCGCGCGCACATGCACACCTTGCTTATGCAGCAGGTCGATCGCGCCCGCGCCTGAGCGCTTGATGCCAACTACAAGAACATTCTTGCCGCGAAAATCCAACCTGCTCTTACCTCAGCTTCAGCGTCGCCAGCGCGAACAATGCCATCACCAAACCCGCAATCCAGAAGCGTACGATCACCTTCGATTCCGGCCAGCCCAGCGCCTCGAAGTGATGATGAATGGGAGCCATCTTGAAAATCCGTTTGCCGCCGCGCAGCTTGTAGCTGCCTACCTGCAGAATGACCGACAGCGCCTCAATCACATAAACCCCGCCGATAAACAAGAGCAGCACCTCCTGCTTGATCAGCACCGCCACGATACCCAGGCCGCCGCCCAGCGCGAGCGACCCGACATCGCCCATGAACACCTGCGCAGGGTGGCTGTTGTACCAAAGAAACCCGAGACTCGCACCCACCATCGAGGCGCAGAAAATCGTCAGCTCCTGTGAATTCGGCAGCCTGGCCAGGTCGAGATAATTCGAAAGAGCAACGTGGCTCGATACATACGTGAGCGCGGTCATAGCGCCGGATGCAATGATCATCAACCCGATCGCGAGACCGTCCAGCCCATCGGTCAGGTTCACCGCATTTGACGACCCCACCATCACCAGCACAATAAACGCATAAAAAAAGAGGAACGCGAGCGGATAGGTCCAGTAGCTTCTCGTCCACGCTTCGACCAACAGATCCGGTTTGAATTGCTTGAAGAAAGGAATATTGATCGCTGTCGAATACGCCTGATGCGCATGCAGCAACAGCAGAAAAAAGCCGATCAGCATCGCGACCAGCACCTGCGCCCAGAACTTCTGCCGCGCTGTTAAGCCCAGGTTGCGCTTCTTCGCAATCTTTGCGTAGTCATCGATAAAACCGATTGCGCCAAAACCGATCAGCCCGAGCAGCGCGAGCCAGATATAACGATTGCTCAAGTCCGCCCAGAGAAGCGTCGGGGCGACAATCGAGACCACAATCAGCAGGCCGCCCATGGTGGGCGTCCCGGCTTTCTTCTGATGTGACTGCGGTCCTTCTTCGCGGATATGCTGCCCGAAGCTCCACCCGCGCAGTTTGCGTATCAGCCAGGGGCCGAGCGCAAGCGAAAGCGCCAGCGCCGTCAGGTTTGCCAGCGCCACACGCGTCGTGATATAGCCGAAGACGCGAAACGGCGGAATATAGCGATGAAGAACCTGGAAGAGCAGCCAGTAGAGCATCCGATTAACTTTCTATTGTGGCGAGCGCCTCTTCCAAATGGGTGCCGCGCGAGCCTTTGAACAGCACCGCGTCGCCGGCACGCAGAAAATCGTGCAGAAATTCACCCGCGCTCTTCGCGTCGTCGAAAAACATGCCATGTGCCTCTTCGGCCAGAAAGCGCGCTGCGCCGCGAACCCCGATCACAACATCCACGCCGTGCGCGGCCGCGTAGGCGCCTAGTTCGCGATGCAGTTGCTCTGCCCATTCGCCAAGCTCGAGCATTTCGCCGAGCACGGCAATCCTTCGCTGCGCGCTCTCGCGCTTCAGGACATCGATCATCGCCTGCGCAGCTTCCGGATTCGAATTATAGGAATCGTCCAGAATCGTGATTCCGCGAAGTTCGCGCCGGGTACCGCGCATTTTGCCCGGCTGCAGCGCCGCGACCGGCGCGACCAGCTCCCTAAACGGAATATCGAACAGACTCGCGACGGCTACTCCGGCGAGAATGTTTAAGACCGCGTGGCGGCCCGCAAGCTTCGTCCGAAACGTGACGCCGTCTACACGAAAACTCGATCCCTCCGGGCCTGTTTCCACGGCTTCCGCGCGAATCTGCGCACGCTCGCGCGTGCCGTACGTGAGTACGCGCCCTTTGTGATACTCGGCAAACCCAAGCACGCGCGCATCGTCCGCATTCAATACGGCGACGCCATCCGCAGGCAGCGCCTCGATCAGCTCGCGCTTGGCAGCCGAAACCCCCTCGATCGAAGAAAACGCTTCGATATGCGCATACCCGACATTTGTCACGACGCCAATCTGCGGCCGCGCAATTTCCGCTAACGCGTGAATCTCGCCCGCATGATTCATACCCATCTCGAGCACTGCCGCGCGCGCGCTGTCCGGAATGCGGAGAATACTCAGCGGCAGGCCGATGTGATTGTTCAGATTGCCGGCCGTCTTTCCCACTTCCAAGCGGGTCGCAAGCAGCGCGGCAATAACATCTTTCGTCCCGGTCTTGCCCGCGCTGCCGGTTACGCCAATCACCGGGTTTCCCCAACGCTCACATGCACGCCGCGCGACTCTTTGCAGCGCGCCTACCGTGTCGCCAACATACAAAACCGGTTTGGCGCATGCGGCAACAGGCTCGCTTACAATCGCCGCAACGGCGCCCTTCTCGAACGCAGCCGCGACAAACCGGCGCCCGTCAAAATGCTCGCCCTTAATGGCAAAAAACAGATCCCCGCGCTCGACCGTGCGCGAATCGATACTCCAGCCGGTAATGAGGGTTTCCGGCTCCCCCGAAGGCATATCGAGAAAGCGCGCGACGTCGCGTAAAGACAGCTGCATTCATCCCAGCTTCTAAGCAGTCCCGCGGGTACGCTCTTTCCCGTACCCGAACGAACGCAACACCTGCCGCGCCACTTCGCGATCATCGAACGCGATCGGGCCATCTTTCAATACCTGGTATGTTTCGTGCCCTTTGCCCGCCAGAATCACGACGTCGCCCGGCGCGGCGGTTTCGATCGCCTTGCGAATTGCGCGCTCGCGATCCGGCTCCGCCACGTGCGGTGTATCGAATCGGCTCAGTCCCACCATCGCGTCGTTCATAATCGCGAGCGGGTCCTCGCTGCGCGGATTGTCCGATGTCAGTACCACGTAATCGCTGCCTTCCGCCGCTACCATGCCCATCAGCGGGCGCTTCGAGCGGTCGCGATCGCCGCCGCAGCCGAACAGCGTGATCACGCGCTTCGGCCGCATCGCGCGTGCCGCCGCAATCACATTGCGCAGCGCATCGTCGGTGTGCGCATAATCCACGACCACCGTGAACGGCTGGCCCTCTTCCACCCGTTCGAATCTTCCCGGCACCCGTTGCAAGTTCGCCAGTCCTTTCTGTATCTCTTCTTCCTTCAATCCGTACGAGAGCGCCACTCCGGCCGCCAGCAAGATGTTCTGCATATTGATATGCCCGACCAACGCCGATTTAACAGGAAAACGCTGCGGCCCGGCGATGATCTCGAACGACAGTCCGTCGAAGCCGGATTGTATGTCCTCGGCACAGATCCACAGCTCACCCGTTGAGGGCCGCGCGCCTGTGCCGTACCAGAACAGCCGGGTTTCCGGCGCAATTTCCAGCTTCCGCACTTGCTCGTCATCTGCATTCAGCACCGCGAAGCGCGGGGGAGGGCCGCTCCGCGGTGTGAACAACAACTGTTTCGCGCTGAAATACGCCTCCATCGTGCCGTGGTAATCGAGATGATCGCGGGTAAAGTTTGTGAACGCCGCCGTATGAAAGTGCATCCCGTAGATGCGGCCCAGATCGAGCGCATGAGACGAAGCTTCGAGCGTCGCGTGTGTTCCGCCCACGGCCGCCAGCTCATCAAACATGCGGAACAGATCGAGCGATTCGGGCGTCGTGTTCACGGCCGGCAATACGCGCCCCGCGAGATGATACTCGATCGTTCCAATCAGCGCGGTCACTTTGCCCGCCGCGCGCAGTATCGAATCCACCAGCATCGAGCTTGTGGTCTTCCCGTTTGTGCCGGTGATGCCCGTCAGCAAAACGCGCTCATCCGGTTTGCGATAGAAATTGCGTGCAGCGAGCGCCAGCGCCTCGCGCCCATGCGTCACCTGAATCCACGGCCCGCGCGCAGAAGAATCCGCGGGCCGGTCGCTCACTACCGCCAGTGCGCCCTTTTCGAATGCCGAAGCCGCGTAGCGCGCGCCATCTGTTCTGGATCCGGCAAACGCAAAGAATAGAAAACCAGGCTCCACCTTGCGGCTGTCGTATGCCAGCCCCCGGGCATCCATCGCGAGCAGCGTCGGCGGAAGCTGGCGGACCAGCGGCACGCCTTCCAGTACGTGTGAAAGCTGCATCTAGCGCGCAAACCTCACCGCAATGCGCTCGCCCGGCATCAGGACCGCGCCCGCCGCGGGAGTCTGAGCGCGCGCCATGCCGTCGCCGAACAGATCGACTTCGAGCCCGGTGGCCGTCGCCTCTTCCATCACGTCTTTCACCGTCTTGCCCACAAAGTTCGGCACCTTCGGCGCATTTGGATCCGCCACAACGTCACCGCTTGCCTGCTGCATCTCTTCGAGCGTCGGCGGATTGAGGGACGCGAGCGCTACGTCGTCGGTTTCTTTCTCGCTGTCCTTGTCTTTCTTCTTGTCTTTGTCGGCCTGTTCTTTCGCCAGCAGCTCTTCAATGTCCTGCGGCACGTCGCGCACAATACCCAGCCGCCGCAAGCCCGTCGACATCACGTTTTCAAACACAGGCCCCGCGGCCCAGCCGCCGTATCCGGCAAGTCCGGTTGTACCGCTTACCGTGACAACGACCACAATGGACGGATTCTGAAACGGAGCGAAGCCCATAAACGATGCGTTATAGCGATGCGTGTAGACGCGGTGCGCATAGTCGTAAATCTGTGCGGTTCCTGTCTTGCCCGCGATCGTGTACCCCGTTACATGCAGATGATGGGCCGTGCCGCCCGGCTCGGTGACGACGCGCCGCATCATCGCGCGCATTTCCATCGCGGTCTGCGGATTTAATACCTGCCTCGGCTCCGGTCTTGACGGAGTCTGCCTGGCGCCGCCCGGTTTGCGCTCCCATGCCACTAGCCGCGGCCGTACCAGATATCCGCCGTTTGCGATAATGCTGCCGGCCTGCGCCAATTGCACGGAGGTCACCGCCAGCTCATGGCCCATCGGGATCGAGCCGATCGTCGTCGGCTGCCACCGCTTCAGCGGACGCAGCAAACCGGGCGCTTCCGCCGGCAGTTCAATGCCCGTGCGCGACCCAAAGCCGAAGCGCCGGATGTACTCGTAAAGGTTGCTGTTGCCGACCTGCATGCCGATGCGGATTGCGCCCACATTGCTCGAAAATGCCAGCACGTCCTGCATCGAGAGCACGGAGTAGGATTTGTGGTCGTGCACCACGCGGCTGAAAATTTTAATCGAGCCGTTGCCGCAGTTGATCATCGTTTCCGGAGTGAGCCGGGTTGTTTCGAGAGCCGCCGAGACTGTTACCACCTTAAAAACGGATCCAGGCTCGAACGGCGCAATCACCGCCAGATCTTCACGCCCGTTCGGCTTCTCGCCCGGCAGCAAATGTTCGTTCGGATCGTACGTCGGATAATTTTCGAGCGCCAGAATCTCGCCCGTATTCGGATTCATCGCGACCAGACTGCCGTGGTCCGCGTGATTCTTCACCACCGCTTCCCGCAGCGTTTCCTTCGCCACGTACTGCAGCTCGCGATCCACCGTCAGGCCGATATCCTTGCCCGGAATAGCCGCTTTTACGACTTCCGCCGCATAGGAATTCGCCTTCGCATCGCGCTCCACCCGCAGCTCGCCCGGCATGCCCCGCAAATCCTTATTCAGCTTGAGCTCGACTCCGGCCACGCCCTGTCCTTCCGCATTGACGTTTCCGACAACATGCGCAGCAACATCTTTGTTCGGATACGAACGCACGCTGCCGTCGCGAATTGATAGCCAGTCGAGATTCATCGCCCGCAGCGTCGCCGCCTGATCTTCATTTACGTGCTGGTCCACCACCAGATATCCGCTGCGGCGTTCCGCTGCCACTGCGAGCGAAACCGCAAGCCGCTTTGCATCCAGTCCAAGCACGCCGGCAATAAGGGCGGCCGCCGTTCCTCGGTCCGGAATGCGCCGCGGATTCACCACCACGAAACGAGACGGCGAGCTGATCGCCAGCAGGTTGCCGTTGCGATCATAAATCGATCCCCGCCGCGCCGGAATGGGCTCCAGTTTTTCCTGCTGCGCGCGCGCCCGCCGCACCATCTCGTCATGCGCCAGCACCTGCAGATCAAAAAGCCGGAAAACAAGAATGAGGGCCCATCCCAAAAGGATGAGCCCTATAATGAGTGCCCGCTCGACTGGTTTGGAGATCAAATCAGCCGCTCGGGACTCCATGCCTTGCACCCACCAGAAAAATCATTTGAACTGACAACCCCGAGTCATGAGAAGCCATGAGCGCAGCCATGGGGGAGCCTCAGCACGTGGCGTCTAACGCACCACCACCGCCGGCATCACCGGAATTTGATTACGCGCCTCGGCTTTCGTGCTGTTATTTTGCAGTGTTTCCACCTGCTGCGGCGCGGGCTCCGACATCTTTAGCGTTTTGGCAAGCTGCTCCAGCCGCTCCATGCTCACCAGCTGCGCTTCGTCGGCCTGCAGTTGCGACATCTGCTGCCGCAGCTGCGCCTGTTCTCCGCGCAAGTGCTCGAGCGTGAAACCTGCCGTCGTGTTGTATGCAGCCGGAACGAGACCGGCAATCACGAGCATGGCGGCAGCGAAGCCGGTCGCCATGGATCGGCTGCGAGCCACCCGCGCCGCCGGGTCGGCCGCACGCGCCACGGCGGTATTATCAATCCGCTTCACGAATAAGTAAACGTCCTCATTGGCGATCGGGCGCAAACGCGGCGTTTCGGTGCGCGTCCAGACCGCAGGTGCTACGCCGGCTAGTTCCCTGACGCCGGTGAATCGATTGACCCAGGTTGCGAGTGTTGCCATTTCTTTGCCTTTTCTAAACTCGTTCGAGCGCCCTCAGCTTCGCGCTGCGCGACGCCGCATTCCCCAAAATTTCCTGCTCACGAGGCCGCACCACGTGCCTCGTCAGAATCCTCGCGCGCCCGGCTCGCGCCTCCGCCTGAAACGCGCGTTTCACCATCCGGTCCTCCGTCGACATAAACGTCAGCACCACCATCCGTCCGCCGCGCTTTAGCCGTTCCGGAGCCAGCCGGAGCAACTCTTCCAACTCTTCCAACTCGCCGTTTACCTTCAGCCGCAACGCCATGAACGTCTGCGTCGCAGGATGAAGTCTCCCCGTTCGCGGCGCGGCGCTCTCAATAACCTGGGCAAGTCGCCCGGTTGTCAGAATCGGCCGCGCGCGAACGATTGCTCTGGAGATTCTTCGCGACCTCCTTTCTTCGCCTAACTGATAGATCAGATCGGCGAGCGCCTTTTCAGGCAGTTCGTTCACCAGATCCGCAGCGGTAAGCTGCTGACTGCGATCCATTCGCATGTCAAGCGGCCCCTCCGCCTGAATCGAAAACCCTCGTTCGGCAGCACTCAACTGATAACGGCTCACGCCCAGGTCGGCCAGTACACCGTCGACTTGCTCGATACCGAGGCTCTTCAAAACCTCCGGCGCCTTCGAAAACGGCCCATGAAAAAACCGGATCCGGTCCGCTGTGTCCCCGGTGTTTCGACGCGCCCACTCGAGCGCTTCCGCATCCCGGTCGCACGCGATCACGAGACCGCTCTTGAGCCGCTCCGCAATCGCCTGCGTATGACCGCCAAGCCCGGCAGTCACGTCTAGGTAAATGCCTTCCGGATGAATCGCGAGATACTCGAGCGATTCTTCAAGCAGAACCGGTACGTGCCACGGTTCGCCGTCCATCCCCAAATCTCAGCGCAGGCCTTTTTTCTCGAGCGCCTTCAGTTTGCCCGCCAGTTCCGTTCTGGCCGCCTCCAGGCGTTGCTCGTAAATCCTGCTTCCAAACACTTCAATTCGCTGCCGGTAGCAGACCAGATGAACATCGTCCTTCTCCAGCCCGAGCTCACGCCGCAGCGTAGTAGGCAGCAGCACCCGGCTCTGCCCGTCAATCTCTGCATCTTCGCCGTAATGATTCGCCACAAATGCCACGTCGGCCCTCAAATCGGCATCGTCGCCCGGCTCCGCCAACATATTTTCCGTTTCGCGCCATACCGAAATCGGGTAAATTAATGCTGTCGAGGTATTCAGCGTCGTAATGAAAACTTTCTGGTCGCCCAACGCACCCAAATACTGCGCAATCGCCGCCGGTAATTTCAGGCGTCCTTTTTCATCCACACGACCGCTGAAAGCCCCGCGCGGAGCCTCCACCACATCTCGCGGATTTGCCTGACCGTCCACCACCGGTTACCACTTCGAACCACTTTCGGCCATTTCTGACCACTGTTCGATATTTGCACGCGTCGATTCCGAATGCAATAGATTTGTTTAAAGAAAATTCCGCAAATCATTGATTTCGCCTTTCTTACGCCATCTCGGTACTCTCAGTACAGGCCCTGTAGCACACTTTTATCCGAAGGGATAATTCTCTCGCCCGATTGCCGTCATATTCCGGCTCACGAGTTCGTTTGGTAATTCTGGCCAAATCCTAAAAAAACACTAAAAAATCGCTGATTTCTGCCGGAGTCATGCCGCACCGTCCCAGGAGCGATTTCGGTTGTGGTACTCCGCCTGCGTTCCAAGCGCGCAACAGCGGCGCAAGCCGCTATTTAAGGAGGATGTGGTGAAATCATCACGGATGCAAACGGAAACGGCCATTGTGAAATGGTCAACTCGGAGGATGTTTTCGTCGGGCGCAGCGATCGCGTTGTGTATCGTCGCGACTCAATTTTCACTTCCCGCGCCGCTCAGCGCGCAGAATGCAGCAGTGGTCTCGAACGCAGCGCATACCGTTCGGACAGAGGTCACACTCGCTGCCAACATCGAGCAGTTCTGGACGGCGGATCGCCTCTTGAGCGCACGTCCCATCGAGGCATCGCTGCGGGTGGCAGCGGACGGACTACCGATGGTGGCAGATTCGGCAGCAGCCTTCGCCGGACCGGCAATCAAAGTCAACGGCGGATTGCCGTCGGTGAAAGTTGGCAACACGCTGCAGAAGACGCTGATCTCGGCGGAAGCGCTGGCGGACCAGGCAGCTTTCGAAGCGAACACGCTGCTGCCCCCAATTGCACCCGAGGCGACCAGCCCGTTTGGGGCGCGCTTCACGACCAGCCGTGTCTTTCCGGATGCTGCGACTCTCGCTTATCCGTACCGGACGGCCGGGAAACTCTACTTCCATGATCCTCGTACCGGCGGCAATTTCGTCTGTTCGGCTTCGGTTCTGCGTCCTCGTCTTATCGTGACGGCAGGGCACTGTGTTACGCATCCGAGCACCAACGCCGCGCTGCGCTACTTCTATACGAATTTCCTTTTCATCCCCGTCTATAACAACGGTTCGGCGCCGCTTGGCACCTGGACTCCTTCCCAGGAATGGGTGACGAACGCCTGGTATATGTCAGATGGTTCAGTGCCGAATCAGCAGGACGTGGCCATGATCATCGCCCGCGATCAGGGCACCAAGCTCGGTTACGTAACCGGTTATCTCGGCTACTATACGGGTCAGCTCGCTAACAACAACGTGACCATGCTCGGCTACCCCTGCAATCTGGATAGCTGCGCAAAGATGCAGGAGACGTTCGCACAGACTTACCAGTACGGCGGAAACAACACCTACATCTACGGATCCGCGATGAAAGGCGGAGCGAGCGGCGGCCCCTGGATTCAGGATTTCGGAATCAACCCGGCGGGTGCTCCGGCAGGCCTGCTGGCCCACAACTACCTGGTAGCGGTGACATCTTATGGTCCGGTGAATACAGCCCTGATGTACCTGGGCGCGTCGAACCTGGATTCCCGCTTCATCACCTTACTCAATGATGCGTGCGGTCCGGCAACCACCGGTAATTGCAACTAGCGCGGAGAGCAACCGTGTGCCGGCTCGGAGGCGGCACACGGTTTGCAAGGAGTTTTTCAGTCCGTATGCATCAACTGCTGAATCGAACCGAAACGTCCTGGATGGCGCTGCAGCTCTTATTGGCGGCGCAAAGCGGAATTCACTTGACGCCCGATATACGAATTCGCGCGCAGCAGACACTAATCCTTACGGCAGGCACTTACAGCGCGATTCTGTTTCAAGCCGAAGCCGCGTCCGGTAACAAGCCCCGCATCCCCGCTTCGTACCAGTTCGCGACGGCGGGCGACATCCCGCCCGGCATGTTCTTTGAAAGCTATCCCTGCCACAAGCCCGGCCAGGAGAATTGTCCGGCCCTGGCGTCGAGCGATGGAATTTATCTCGATGGCGTGCCGTCGGCGCCCGGTTCCTTTAAGGTGACAATCAAAGCCAGCGCATTGAATGGCGAAACCGCATCCCGCGAATTTACCATTACCGTAAAACCGTCCAGGGCAGAAACACACAAACAGAAGTGACGGTTTGTGCGCACTGCCTGCCGCTCTACTTAGCGGACAAGCTTTGATGGGACAACGCCAGCAACACGCGCTCGGTGAGTTCTTCGATCATTGCCGGCATCGCAGTATCAAGTGCCAGCGTAACGGCCGCACGGATCGTAGGGCGATCGAAAACAGAGACGGCCTGCCCATTTCCCGCGGTCGTCTTCTTCGCCAGTAGCGTTTGCGCTTCGCCGAGCAGAGCGGATGCTTCAAATGGTTTACGCAGGATGGCGTCTGCGCCTGCGTTCTTCGCGTCCTGCTCGTTGAATTCGTCTGCGGGAGCAGCGGCAAAGATCACCGGAAGCTGCCGGTGGCCATCCTGGGATCGCAAAAAGCGCACGATTTCGAAGGCATTGCGCGTGGGCAGATAGACGTCGAGAATGAGGAGATCGGGTTTGACGTCTTCGAGCCTACGAAGAGCGGTTGCGCCGTCAGTAACACTCACCACCTCATGCCCCTGCGCGGCCAGAATCTGTTCGGCCAGGCGTAGCGCCTGCGGGCTGTCGTCCGCGAGCAGGATACGGCTCATTGTTGTTGCGGTGTCGTGCTGGCGGGCGCGGCCGAGTTGGAAGAAGGCGGGGGGGCGGCTTGCTGGCTGGCTTCCTTCTCCTTATCCTTCTTCTTTTTCTTGTCGAGCTTGGCCTGCTTCTTGGCCTGCTGTTCGCGCAGTTTCTTCAGCTCGGCATCGCGATTGGTAGGCAGCGGCTGATTGGCAGCGGCAGCAGCCGCAGCACCTGTTGCGGCAGCGCCCGCCGCTCCGGTACGGGCATCGGGAGATTTGTCGAGCGCGCTATCCGAGCCGACCTGGCTGGCGCTTACTTCGGTGGTGCCGGTTCCGGTTCCGTTGCCGCTCGCCGTTTCCGTATTATTGGCGACGGGAACGCTGGCGGGGATGGTGCGTTTGGGATCGGTCATGGTCGGCTGTCCCGTATGAGCCGCGTGGTCCACGTCAGGGCCGCTGCGCAGCAAGCCAAACGTCCGACCCATGATGCCGGGGCGGCGCCAGTTTTCCATGTTGTACTTCTCGCGCTCGAGAGCGGCCTTGTCGACGGGCGGTACGGGCATCTCCAGCTCGGTGAGACGCTTTTTGGCATCCTCGGCGCGTTCGCTCAATGGATACTCGCGCACGACACGGGTGAACATATCGCCGGCGGTTTTGCGGAAACGCGGTCCCATCTTCGAGTAGGAGTCGCCGGCTTCAAAGAGCGCCTCGCCCGACTTGCTGTAGAGAGGATACTGATCGACGACCGCGTTCAGGCGGTTGGCGGCGGCCGGATTCATGTCGTGCTTCCAGTAGAAATGTCCGACAACGAACTCGTGCTCAGCCAGGCTCTCCTGAATCTCACGCAGCTTCTGAGCGGCCTGCGGAGCGAACTTACTGTTCGGAAATTGTACGAGCACTTGCCGGCACTCTTCTTCGGCGCGCAGGGTCTGGGTCCAGTCGCGGTCGCTCTTATCCATCTGCTTGTAATGGATGTCGCAGACGCGGTTCTGGGCCTGGGCCGACTCTTCCATGTTGGGATAGAAAAGAATGAAGTCCTTATACTCGGCTTCGGCCTGAGCGAGACCGTTGGGACCGCCTTCCCGGAACCAGCTATCGGCGACCGCCAGCTTGGCCTTGGCCATGTACTCGCTCGATTCGTAAGTATTCATCATGGTTTGCAGCGAGATGCGCGCGGTTTCATAGCGGCCCTTCTCGATGTCCTTGATGGCCTGATCGAAGAGAACTTTATCCGGCTGCTGCGTGTTCTTGGTAATCGGAGTCTCGTACTTCTTGTGAAAGCACGAGCTCGCCAGACACACAGCACTGAGCGCCAGCAGCGCCTTTCGCCCGGAGTGTAGCAGGAAGGAATTCATAGAACTAAACCTTGAGTGCAAAGGCCTCGCGGGCCGTTTTTTCCATATGACGCACCGCTTCGGCGGCGTCCTTCGTACCGAAAACCGAAGAACCGGCCACCACCCAGTCAACTCCGGCGCGGGCCACGTCGGCAATATTTTCCCGATCGATGCCGCCGTCGATTTCGATGGCAAAATCCAGGTTCCGTTCGGCCCGGATACGCGCCAACTGGCGAACCTTGGCAAGCGACTTGGGAATAAACTTCTGGCCTCCGTAGCCGGGATTGACACTCATGACGAGTACGTAGTCGACGATATCGAGCACCTCCGTAAGTACCGCGACCGGAGTGGCCGGATTGATCACGACCCCGGCTTTTGCGCCATGATCCCGGATCATATGCAGCGTGCGGTCGAGATTCCGGCAGACTTCGTAATGCACGCTCACACAATCGGCTCCGGCTTTGATGAAGATAGGAGCGTAGGTATCGGGGTCCTCAATCATCAGGTGATGATCGAGTTTGACGTTTGTGGCGCGCCGGATGGATTCAGTAATCGGCGTCCCCATGGTGAAATTAGGGACAAAATGGCCGTCCATGATATCGACATGGATCATCTCGGCGCCGGCGCTTTCGACCGAGCGAATCTCTTCGCCCAGCCGCATGAAATTCGCGGCGAAGATAGAGGGAACGATCTGAATCACTCGTGCCTAACGAATAGCCGAAGGTATAGCCCGGGCCCCGGTAGCCGTGGCTTTCGGATCATTTTGATGGTATCACGTATGCGGCCGCCCGGGCCGGTCCCACCAAATGGCTATTCCCTGGGCTCCTAAGTTTCTGAAGGTCCGTTGGAAAATGAAAGAGATGGCTGGCTCAAAACGCACTGAATCCGACAGCATGGGCAAAATTGAGGTCCCTTCCGACCGCTATTGGGGTGCCCAGACCCAGCGTTCTCTTCGATACTTCGATATCGGCGAGGACCGCATGCCACCCGAACTGGTTCGCGCGTTTGGAATTCTGAAGAAAGCCGCCGCGCTGGTGAACCGCGATTTGGGCAAGCTGGACCAGGAGCGGGCGCGCCTGATCAGCCAGGCGGCCGACGAGGTGATCGCGGGCAAGCTGAACGATCATTTCCCGCTGCACATCTGGCAGACCGGAAGCGGCACCCAGACCAACATGAACGCCAACGAGGTGATCTCGAACCGCGCGATTGAGCTTTCCGGCGCTGAAATGGGCAGCAAGAAGCCGGTACATCCGAACGATCACGTGAACATGTCGCAATCTTCCAATGACACGTTTCCGGCCGCCATGCATATTGCCGCCGCAGCAGTGGTGAAAGAACGGCTGATTCCCGCGGTTGATGCGCTTCGTAAGACGCTTGCCGGAAAAGCCGAGGCTTTTAAAGACATCGTAAAAATCGGCCGCACGCATCTGCAGGATGCCACTCCACTGACCGTGGGACAGGAGTTTTCCGGCTGGGTGGCGCTGCTCGAGCGCGATGTAGCGCGGCTGGAAATGGCATTAGATGGTCTTTACGATCTGGCGATCGGAGGCACGGCGGTGGGAACGGGGCTCAACGCGCATCCGGAGTTCGGCGAACGCGTGGCGCGTACCGTCTCGGAGTTGACAGGCTTGCCGTTCCGCTCGCACCCCAATAAATTCGCCGCGCTTTCGGCGCATGACGAAATGGTGTTTGCGAGCGGCGCTCTGAAGACCCTCGCGGCATCCCTGATGAAAATTGCCAATGACGTGCGCTGGCTGGCGTCGGGCCCACGCTGCGGTCTGGGTGAAATTACGATTCCGGAGAATGAGCCGGGCTCTTCGATCATGCCCGGCAAGGTGAACCCCACGCAGTGCGAAGCGATGACCATGGTTGCCGTACAGGTGATGGGCAATGATGCCGCGATCGGGATCGCCGGATCGCAGGGAAATTTTCAACTGAATGTGTTCAAGCCGGTTATCATTCACAATTTCCTGCAATCGGTGCGGCTTCTGACCGATGCCTGCCGCAGTTTCCGCGAGCATTGCGCAGCGGGAATTGAAGTGAACCAGGAACAGGTCGATTCCTATGTGCAGAATTCGCTGATGCTGGTTACGGCACTAAGCCCTGTGGTCGGCTACGACAGATCGGCGCAGATCGCGCACACGGCACATGTGGACCGATCGAGTTTGCGGGAAGCCGCCATCAAGCTCGGATTTTTGAGCGGCGAGGAATTCGACCGCTGGGTAAAAGCCGAAAAAATGACTTCGCCAGGTTAGCGGTAAGCGCGGGTCGGCCGTCGTCAGATGAACATTTCTTCGTCCGAGGTGGCGTGATCCACCGTGGAACGGCTGGCGCGGCCAAAATGCTGAATCGCCGTACGGACCCCGCTCAGGACTCCGTGTACTTCGCGGATAGGACGTAAGACGGTGCGCTGAACAACGGAAACCGTGCTTTGCACGCGTGTCATCGTATCGTCCAGCACCATCTCGGCGCGCTCCATCTGAACCTTGGCGCGAGTCGATGCATCGCTCAGCAGATCATCTACTTTGACAAGCTGCTGCCTGGTGACTTCGAGAATGCCGAGACTCGTCGAGGCGATCCGGTCCGTGCTTTTTTCCACGCCGTGGGCCGTCCGTTTGGCAATCCTTACTGTCTCCTGAATCTCCGGCCATAAAGCGAACAGTTTCTCGCGCACCTGGCGCGCGACGAGAAACATGCCAATCAGCGAAACCGCCTGGATGAGGAGAGCAATCGCCGAGATGGCTATAAAAACAGTCAGGAGAATGAGCAGAGTATGTTCGTCCATTTCGGGCGGCCTTGACCAGGTTGTCGATCAACGCGAGGAAGGGTGACTACAGATTCTCCGTGCTGGCGCCCTGACCGGCTGAGGTGGCACGCGAAGCGGCAGCTTTCACGTCACCCACAGCGTCCCGATATGCCTGTTTGCCTGCTTCGACAGCGGCGCTCAGATTCTCCTTTTGCTGGCTGACGGTGGAACGGCCCCGCTCATAGAGATCGGACGCTGAGTGCTTAAGATCTTCGGTGCGTTGCCGGACGTAATCCGAGCCTTCCTGAGCACGGCTCTTCAGATAATCGGCTCCTTCGCCCGCTTTATCTGCAAGAAAAGCGCGCGTCTCCTCGCCGGACCGGGGCGCCCAAAGCAGGCCGGCTGCTACGCCGATACCGAGGCCGAGAAGAAAATAACCAAAGCCGCTTTTTTCCTCCATTGCTAAATCTCCTTACTGTTTCCTGAATTGAGGATGTGAGTTGCAGTTAACATTCTGTAGAGCATGCTACAGTAGCAAACGTTTCAACGGGATGGCGGCGCGGCGCGGATCCAGAAAGCTCGATAGCCAGGCGTTGTGGGACTTTGCGCTCGGCGCGCTGGCAGGGCGCGCGCATTCGGCCGCGGAACTCAAACGAAAGCTCATGCGAAGAGCGGAATTACCCTCCGATGTTATCGCAACTCTTTCGCGCCTGCGTGAATACGGGCTTTTAGACGATCAGAAGTTTTCCGATTCGTACGCCGCGGCGCGGCTGGCTAATCAGGGTTTCGGCAAGTTTCGCGTGTTGCGGGATTTACGAGCCAGGCAAGTGGCCGCAAATATTGCGGACAAGGCTGTCAAAGCAGCATTCGCTTCCACCGATGAGCGGGAACTGGCGGCGAACTTCCTGCTGCGGAAATACCGGGGCAAAGATCTGAGCGAAGTTCTGCAGGACGACAAAAATTTTGCGGCAGCGTACCGGCGGCTCCGTGTTGCCGGATTCAGCTCAGGCGCAGCGCTGGACGTTTTGCGGCGATACAACCGGCGCGCGAACGAGTGGGAGCCGGGTGAAGAAGAAACGAGCGAGTAACGGCCGCCGTGCGCCGGTACCTGCTGTTCCGGTTGCCATACACCCGGTTTGTGTCCATTGCAGGAAATCACAACGAGATGTTTAGAAAAATATTGCCGATTGCGAGAAATATTTCTCGCGCATTCCGGCGGCGCGTGTGTATAATTCCTGCATGTCCGGCCTGGAACCACGACAGCCATCGCAATACGGAAAAGCAAACGTGCGCGTGTATTCAACGCTCCAGGCCTTGGGAAAAGCGGCTGCCGAGCGCGCGGCCCGGATTATTCAGGATGCGGTGCAGGCGCGCGGCCATGCCCGCGTGATTGCCGCTACCGGCAATTCGCAGCTTCCTCTGGCCGCGGAATTGGTAGAGCAGCCGGTCGACTGGAGCGCGGTCGATCTTTTTCACATGGACGAGTACATCGCTCTTGCTGAGAACCATCCATCGAGCTTTCGCTATTGGATTCGGACGCGCCTGGCGGACAAGGTGCATCCGCGCCGAACACATTATTTGAACGGCAACGCGGCGGATCTGGACCGGGAGATCAAACGCTACACGGAACTATTGCTGGCAGAGCCCGTGGACCTGGCTTTCGTCGGTTTTGGAGAGAACGGCCACATCGCCTTCAATGATCCGCCGGTGGCAAATTTTCATGACCCGGCCACGGTGAAACGAATCGCCCTGGATGATGCATGCCGGCGGCAGCAGGCGGGCGAAGGACATTTTCCGGATGAGGCTTCGGTGCCTCGAGAGGCGGTGACCATTACCTGTCCGGGGTTGTTCCGCGCCTCATCGTGGGTGTGCTGCGTTCCGGAGAAGCGCAAAGCCGAAGCCGTACGAAATGCACTGGAAGGACCGATTGCTGAAACGTGTCCCGCATCGCTGGTGCGGCGGCATCCGGATGCCTTCGTGTATCTCGATATCGAATCGGCCTCGCTGCTCTCGTTCAAGCCGGAAGCAGTAAGCGAGGCCTGAGATGCGAGCAATCGCCGGCCTGCTGCTGATCGCTTCTTTGTGCGCGGGCGCGCAGGTAGAACTCAAGCGCTCCGGAAATGAAATCGAAGTGAAGGTGGACGGCAAGCCGTTTACCACCTACTATTTCGATCCGGAGGTTGCCAAGCCGTACATGATGCCCTTACGAACGGCTACGGGCGTGGTAGTGACACGTGGTTTTCCTGTTGGTAACTCGGCCTCGATGGGCAATCCGAAAGCGAGCTCGTTTGAGCCGCACCAGCGGCCGCTGTATTTCGGACACGGCGACATCGACGGTCTCGACTTCTGGCAGGAACAGGTTTTCGATCGTTACTACACGGATCACGGGCGCCAGGCTTACGGCCATGTCGTATTGAAGGATGTGGAAGAGTCGAGCGGTGATCGCATTCGGGCCGGCTTCACGCTGCGCAGCCCGAATAACCGCGAAATCGGCGCTGAGGCGCAAACCTTCGTTTTTTCCGGTGATGCGCAGACGCGTGTAATCGATTGCGACATTGTTCTCACCGCGACTCACGGTCCTCTTGATTTGGGCGATACAAAGGAAGGCACCTTTGCGCTCCGGCTCGCTCCGGAGTTGAGCGCGCCACATGTTCGCATGATCAATTCGCAAGCCGCTGAGGGCGAGAAAGCGATCTGGGGCAAGCCGGCCGACTGGGTGGATTACAGCGGAACTTTTCATGGGAAGCGCGTCGATGTCGCGGTGTTCGATTCGCCCAAGAGTTTTCGTCATCCCACCACCTGGCACGCGCGCGCCTATGGACTCTTCGCTGCGAATCCGTTCGGCATCCGCGAATTCACCGGCGATCCGAACAAGGACGGCAGCTGGACAATTCCCGAAGGAAAGTCGCTGCGCTTTCGTTATCGCGTCCTGATTCATGAAGGCGAATTCACGCCGGGCGAGATCGGCAAAGCCTACGCCGAATACGCCGCCGGAGAAAAATAGTTGACGATCTCCAGGGACCGGCGGCGCTGGTGGTTGATCTGGACACTGTTTTGCTCGACCGCGATCAACTACGTCAGCCGGCAAACGCTCTCGGTGCTCGCGCCGGTGATTACGCAGGAATTTCACCTGAGTCATACCGGGCTTTCGAACGTTTTCGGCGCTTTTCAATTTGCCTATGCGGGCATGTGGCTCGTCGGCGGAATTTTTCTGGATCGCGTAGGCACACGTATCGGCCTGTCCGTCGCGGTGGTCTGGTGGTCGCTCATGAGCGTGCTGACGAGCTTCGTGCATTCGGCATTTTCACTCGGCATCCTGCGCTTCTTGCTCGGAATGGGTGAAGGATTGAACTGGCCGGGTGCAAGCAAGGCAGTGGCGGAATTTTTTCCGGCGGAAGAGCGCAGCGTGGCCGTTGCCATTTTCGATAGCGGATCGAGTGTAGGCGGCGCAGTAGCCGCGCTTTCGATTCCCTGGATCGCACTCGAGTTCGGCTGGCGTGCGGCCTTCGTCTTCTCCGGGCTTCTGGGATTTGTTTGGCTGGCGATGTGGCTCTTGGTATACCCGCGCGGCCGGAGGATTGCTGCGCCGGCGACGGCAGCAAGCTGGCTTCCGGTTTTGAAGAAACGCGAAACCTGGGCAATTGTGCTGGGGCGCTCGCTCACCGATCCGATCTGGTGGTTTTATGTTTTCTGGCTGCCGCAATATTTGAGCGACACACGCGGCTTCAGCTTAAAACAGATTGCCGCTTTTGCCTGGATTCCGTTTGTAGCGGCAGACATCGGAAACTTCACCGGTGGGCTCATTTCAGGTGCGCTCGTGAAGCGAGGCTTGCCGGTGCTTGCAGCCCGCAAGTGGGTGTGCGCGATCAGTTGCCTCCCGGTGCTGGCCGGCATTCCGGCGGTATTAGCGGCGAGTCCGTATTCATCGCTGGCGCTGGTTTGCCTGGCATTATTCGGATACGCTAGCTGGTCGACGATGGGGCTCACCTTGCCTTCGGATTTGTTCCCGCCGGAAGTCGTAGCCACGGTAACGGGATTGAGCGGACTGGCGGCAGGACTCGCGGGTGCGGGGTTCACAATGCTGGTCGGCGTGCTGGTCGATCGCTTCTCTTACGTGCCGGCATTCGTCCTCGCCGCCACGGCACCAATCGTGGCAACCTTCTGTGTGTTGTTTCTGATCCCACGACGTGCGGCGGAGCTGGTCGAGGTATGAATCGACGAGACTGGCTGATCCGTGTTTCGACGCTCGCTGCTTTGTCCAGGATGCGTGCAGCCGAGCTGTCCGGCTTTTATTACCGCGATTACTCGAAATGCCTGCCCGACTATCTGACGAAACTGGCGCGCGCCGCCTATGAGAAGCGGAACCGTGAACTGGCCACGTTAACTTCCGCCGACGCCGTGCGCAAACGCCAGGCATGGGCGCGCGATACGCTCTGGAAACTGATCGGCGGTGAACCCGAGCGGACGCCGCTGCGCGCGCGCGTCACCGGGCGTTTTGAGCGCGAAACATACTCGGTCGAAAAAGTTATATATGAAAGCCGGCCGCGAACGGTGGTCAGCGCAAATGTCTACATTCCAAAGCGCGGCCGCGCGCCGTATCCGGGAGTGCTCTTCCAGATGGGGCATTCGGCCCTCGGTAAAGCGTATGCCTCGTATCAGAAGTGCTGCCAAGGTCTCGTGCAGCTCGGATTTTTGGTGCTGGCTTTCGATCCGATGGGGCAGGGCGAGCGTATTGCCTACCCGGATTCGACGGGAATGGGCACCAGGCTTCCTTCCGTTGACGATGAGCATAGCGTGCCGGGCAAGCAGATGCTGCTGCTGGGCGACACCGCGTCGCGTTATCAGCTTTGGGACGCCATTAGAAGCTTGGACTACCTGGCCGCGAGGCCCGAGGTGGATGCGAAGCGCCTGGCATCGACCGGTCAATCGGGCGGCGGCACACTCACCATGCTGCTTGCCTGCGCCGATGAGCGCTTGAGTGCCGCTGCCGTGTCGTCCGGGAATACCGAGAACGTGGCCTGCGCGGATTTCGATCCCCCCGGCGCAACCGACGATGCCGAGCAGGATTTTATCGGCTCCGGCGCGGTTGGATTCGATCGTTGGGATGTGCTCTATCCGCTGGCGCCGAAGCCTCTGCTCGTGCAGGTAAGTGCGCGCGACTTCTTCGGCACGTACTCACCGCGTTACTTGAGCAACGGCCGCGAGGAATTCGAAAAACTGGCAAGCGTCTACCAGGTTCTCGGTAAGTCCGAGTGTCTGAGCTGGCAGAGCACGCCGCTGCCGCACGGCCTCACCTATGAGCTGCGGCTCGATATTTACAATTGGTTTCACCGCTGGCTGAACGGATCCGTCGAAAAGATCGACGTCGAGCCGCCGGTTGCGCTCGAAAATCCGCAAACACTTTGGACAGGTCCCACGGGCAGCGTGGTACACGATCACTCCAGCCTGCGCCCCTTTGACCTCGTTCGCAAGCGTGCTGACGAGGTGCATTCGCGCATCGCTCTGAAGGACGTGTTGCCGGTTGAGCCGGCTGCTCCGCATCTGCGCCTGCGGCATCTTGCCTCAACTCCGCTCGACGGAGCGCGCGTTGAAGCTGTCGAATTGAGCACGGATGACGGCATATGGATACCTGCCTGGGTCTTCTCGCCGCTGCAGCCGGATGTGGGTAAACCGGTGCTATTGGCTCTCGACGATCGCGGCCGCAATCACGATGCGCACGAAGACGGCGCCTATCATCGCCTCGCGCGAGCCGGGCAGTTTGTCTGTGCGGCGGATATCCGCGGCATGGGCGACGCCCGGCCGGAAGTCGGACGCGGCAATCCGGCCTACACGATTCCGCATGATTCCGAAGAAGAATTTGCGTGGGCCTCTCTGATTCTTGGCAGATCTCTGCTTCGGCAGAGAATATCGGATATCCTGGCGCTCGCCAGAGCGATGAAAAATGAGGCCGGCAAACCGCTGCGGCTGGCCGCCCGCGGCCGCTTATGCGTGCCGGCCCTTTTCGCCTTCCACCACATGCCTGAGATCGACTCTCTGTATCTTGCGGCCGGCCTGCTTTCCTACGAAAACCTGCTGACGATGGAAAACTATTCCGAGCCGCTGGCCAACTTCGACTGGCGCTTGTTCGAAGCGACCGATTTGCCTTTCCTTGCGCGCGATTGCGCCCCCCGGGCGATCGAAATTGCCGGCGCCGTGGATGCAGCAAGCAAAACGCTGAGTATCGAACAAGTTCGCCGGGCCTATGAGTCGTCGCATGTAAGCATCTCAGCGTCGGCTCTTTGGCCCCCCGGCGAAGCAAAACTTGCGGTTCCGCGATCCGGCAGGAGATAAGTCGGTAGGCCGCAGTGTCGCCAGCGCTTTACTGCAACCTGCCCATTCGGCCCGCCCGGTAATCCTCGAAAGCCTGCCGCAGCTCGGCTTCCGTGTTCATGACAAACGGCCCGTAGCTGGCGACGGGTTCGTTGATCGGCTCGCCGCTCAGCACCAGGATCAACGACTCCGCTTTCGCCTCCAGCAGCACGCTTTCGCCTGATTCGCTTAAGCGCGCAACCTGGGCTTCACCTTTCAGCGCAGTCGTTCCATTCACGAGAACATCGCCGCGGAGCAGCACCAGCGCCGAATTCTGGCCCGGCGGCAAAGTGAATTCCCCACGCCCGCCGGCTTCCAGCCGCACGTCGAACACATGCACCGGAGAAGACGTCGTCGCCGGGCCTTTCACCCCCATCAGTTCTCCGGCGATCACGCGGGCAAAAGCTGCGCTCCCCAAATCCACCTGCGGAATTTGCGCGCTCAGCAGGCCCTGGTAACGCGGCTTGGACATCTTGTATTTCGCCGGCAGGTTCACCCAGAGCTGCACCATTTCAAACGTTCCGCCTTTCGACGTAAACTCCCGGCCATGCATCTCTTCATGCACAACGCCCGAAGCCGCCGTCATCCACTGCACATCGCCCGGATTGATGGTGCCTGAGTTTCCTCCGGAATCGCGATGATCGACGCTTCCCTGGTAGGCAATGGTCACCGTTTCAAACCCGCGATGTGGATGCTCTTCGACGCCGCGCGGCCGGTTTGACGGCTCAAATCGCCGGGGCCCCGCATAGTCCAACATCAAGAAGGGACTCAGGTCCCGCACACCGTGTGATGGAAGAAGCGTGCGAACGGGAAAACCGTCGCCCACCCAGTGCGAGCCTGCCGCTCCGTATACACCCAACACTTTCTTTTGTTCTGACATTTCTCAACTCCTTCTTTCCTGATTCCTGGCCGCGAGATGTTCCGTCGCGCGGCCGAACTTCCTCAACAGACCCGCCAGCGTCCGCCGCTCGCCGGGATTCAGGCATGAAAAAGCCTCCTCCATATCGCGCGCATGCCTTCGAAAAACGCCGGCGATCAGCTTCGATCCTTTCGCCGTCAGATGCACGATGCGCGCGCGGCGATCCGCCGGCGTATTACGTCGCTCTACCAGTCCGCTTCGCTCCAGCCGGTCCACCGCCGCCGTCATAGAACCGCTGCTCAGCAGGACTTTCTCCCGCAGCGCGTTCACCGGCAGCGGCCCTTTGTGCAGCAGAGCTTCGAGCACGCCGAAATCGGTCAAGCCCAATCCCGTCTTTTCAACACTCTTCCGCGCGTGCGTTTCGAGCGTCCGCGTCGCCTTCCAAAGCAGGAGCCAGAGATGAACGCCGGGAAGTGCCTCCATAAGAAACCTCTCTATTTAGAGATGCTCTATATCGAGATAAGTTGCAAAGACTGCCGTTAACTGCCTGTGTCACAGTAGCTGTTTGTACCCCTTTTCGCAGCGCCTGCCCTGGTCTCACGCGCCGAATGCCCTGAGCCGCGCTGCTGCGGAAAAACGGGCGGCCGGGGCGGCTCTCCTCGATCTCACCATCTCCAATCCCACCGCCGTTTTTCCTTATCCCCACCACGAAATCGCCGAGGCGCTTTCGTGCTGCCGCGATTTCACTTATCGTCCCGATCCGTTTGGCCTCGAACAGGCGCGCGCTGCTGTTTCAAGGCTGTATCTTGCGGAAGGTGTCGCGATTTCCACCTCGCGCATTGCGCTTGCCGCGAGCACAAGCGAAGCCTATGCGCTTCTTTTTAAACTGCTGTGCAATCCCGGAGACGAGCTCCTTGTTCCTGTACCTTCGTATCCGCTCTTCGAATATCTTGCCGCTCTCGAAGGCGTGCGCGTCGTTCCTTACCGGCTCGAATACGATGGCGCCTGGTTCATCGATTTCGATAATCTGCGCGCAAAGCTTTCAGCGCGCGCGCGTGCCATCGTCATCGTTAATCCGAATAACCCGACAGGTTCGTTCCTTAGGAGCTCCGAGTGCGAACGCCTCTTCGAGCTCGCCGCCGGACGCGGGCTGCCCGTTATCTCGGACGAAGTATTCCTCCACTTCGAATTCGGCCGTGATCCGGCGCGCGTGAAGTCGCTGGCTTCGTTCCCTCAGATTTTAAGCTTTGCGCTCAATGGTCTGTCCAAAGCGGCCGCCATGCCGCAGATGAAACTCGCCTGGATCGTGATCAACGGCCCCGCCCGCGAAATCAGCGCCTCCCGCGAGCGCCTCGAGTTGCTGCTCGATACGTATCTTTCCGTCAACACGCCCGTGCAACTCGCTCTGCCTGCACTGCTCGAGATCGGCAGAAGGTTACGGGAGCAAATCTTGGCGCGCTGCCTGATAAATCTTCAAAGCGCTCAGGCAACATTGGCGGGAACTGCCGCTCACGCGCTTCATGTTGAGGGCGGATGGTCCGTCATTCTGCAGTTTCCGAACACGCGTTCCGACGAAGAATGGACCGCGCGCCTCCTTGCCGAAAAGAACGTGCTCCTGCAACCCGGCTATTTCTTCGACCTGGCCCACCGCGCCTGCGCCGTCGCCAGCCTGATCACGCCCCCGGAAATATTTCGCGAAGGCCTGCGCCGCGTTGCCGACGTGCTTGCCATCGCCTGAGTTCCCTGCCCGTCGGGAAAGCGCCCCCGGGAACTCCCGCTTCCTTTTCCTCGTACTGTTTAGTTAACGTAATTACCAGGAGTCACGCTCGTTGCCGTTTTGCACCAATTGCGGATCTGCCGTCGACCCGCTCGCTTCTTTCTGCTCACAATGCGGACGGCCGCAACCGTCTCGTGCCACCCCGCCTTTCAGCGACGTGCTCGAGGGCATGAGCGACCGCACCGCTTCCATCCTTTGCTATATCCCGGTATTCGGCGTGATTCCGGCTATCGTTTTTCTGGCTTCGCAGAAATTTCGCCATAACGCCAAAATTCGCTTCAACGCTTTTCAGTCCTTGTATCTGTTCGTCGCCTGGCTGATTATTTCTTCCGCGCTGCCCGTCTTTATTGTCGGTCTGCCCGGGTGGGGCGTCGAACACACCCTTGTCGATGCCCTGAAACTGGTCGTGCTCATCTGCTGGATCTATTTGCTGATAAAGGCGGCTAACCAGGAACAGGTTCGTTTGCCTATTATCGGCGATCTCGCCGCCCGGTCGACGATGGAGCAGCTATAGCGCGGTTTGGTATAATTATTCATTCCGGTGAATAATTACTCAGAAAAGCACTCCGTCGGAATTGCAGGATTCCGCGGCTATAGCGGCGCTGAGCTCGTCCGTATTTTGCAGCACCATCCGGCCATCGACCCGGTTCTATTGGAGCACCGTGAGGATCCGGAAGCGCCCCACGGTCCGCTCGGCCGGAAACCGCCCCGCGTCATCGCTGCTACGGCCGAGGCAATCGCCCGCGAAAAACTGGAAGTCGTGCTGCTGGCGACCCCGCATACCGTCTCACTCGAGCTGACGGGGGCAGTCTTGGGCACAGGTGCCCGGGTCATCGACCTGAGCGGTGCATTCCGCCTGCGCGATGGCGAAACTTTCTCGCGCTGGTATAAAGAGCGCCATACGCAACCGGAGCTGCTGGCTCAGGCTGTTTACGGATTGCCGGAATTCTACCGCGACCAGATCCGGAATGCGCGGCTGGTGGCGAATCCCGGCTGTTATCCCACCGCGGCCAACCTGGCAATCCGGCCTCTTTTGCAGGCGCAGGTGGTCGATCGCACGCGCGGTGTTATCTGCGATGCCAAATCGGGAGTGAGTGGCGCCGGCCGTAAGGCCATGCTGCGCACCAGCTTCTGCGAAGCCGCCGAAAACTTCAGCGTTTATGGAATCACCGAGCACCGGCACGTGCCCGAAGTGCTCGAGCATTCCGGTCTCGGAGAGCGCGAGTTCACCTTTACCGCGCATCTGCTGCCGGTCACGCGGGGCATTCTGGAGACGATCTACATCCGCACTGAGCGGATTGCGCAAGCCGTCGATCTGCTCTCGGTCTACGAAGATGCCTACGAGCGCGAACCGTTTGTGCGCCTGTATGCGCCGGGCAAGGTGCCCGACCTGCGTGCCGTGCAGCATACAAATTTCTGCGACATCGGCTTCGTATTTGACGCCGAGAGCCAGCGCGCGGTAATTGTCGCTGCGGAAGACAACCTGGTAAAGGGCGCAGCCGGCCAGGCCGTGCAAAATCTGAACCTCATGCTCGATCTGCCCGAAACAGCCGGACTGCTATGAAGATTTTGGTGAAAGTCGGCGGCACACTGCTCGATGAGCGGCAAAGCCGGGCGGATATCGCCGGACAACTCGCGTCGCTCGCGCGCGCTTACCAGCTCGTGGTTGTACACGGCGGCGGTAAACAGCTCACACGCTACCTGGAAGAGCGCGGCATCGCCAGCCGCTTCGTCAACGGCTTGCGTGTATCGGACGAGCGCGTGATCGATGCCGCCAGCAAAGTGATTGCGGGTAGCGTGAACAAGCAGTTCGTCGCAAGCCTGAGTGCCGCCGGGCAAACGGCCGTCGGCTTGAGCGGAGTGGACGGCGCGCTCACGCTGGCGCGGCAGATGAACGCCGAGCTCGAATTTGTCGGTGCCCCCGTTCGCTCCAATGGCGATCTTCTGCGGCTGTTGAGCGCCGCGGGTTACCTGCCGGTGGTGGCCTGCCTGGCTGCCGGCGACAATGGCCGGATTTACAATGTCAACGCGGACCAGATGGCGGTCTCCTGCGCCATTGCCTATGGTGCGCAAAAGCTGCTGTTTCTGACGGATGTGCCGGGCGTAAAAGATGCAGCGGGAAAGGTGCTGCCGCATCTCGATCCGGATGGAATCAGCGGGCTGATCCGTTCCGGTGTGGCCTCGGGCGGCATGCAGGCCAAGCTCGAGGCAGGTGTAGCAGCGCTCGCACAGGGCGTGGAAGAAGTAATCGTGGCGCCCGGACACCTGCACGAGGTGTGCGCGAAGATTTTGGCGGGCGAGCCGCTCGGAACCAGGCTGCTCGCCTCAGCGCCGGTCGAGGACGCCGTCTGATGACAATGACTCCGGCTGCATTGGCGGTGCGCAAGGCGTCTATGCGCGACATCCCGAACATTCTGGCGCTCATCAATGCCTATGCGGCAGACGGCGTGATGCTGCCCCGAACTGAATTCGAGTTGTCCGAAAATATTCGCGATTTTTCCTGCGCCTATGATGGCGGCACACTCGCTGGCTGCGGTGCACTGCATTTTTATAGCCCGCTGAGCGCTGAAGTGCGTTCTCTCGCAGTGCGGCCGGATTCCAAGAGGCTGGGCGTGGGGCGGGCCCTGGTCGAAGCGCTCGAAGCCGAAGCACGCGAACAGAATCTGGCTTCGATCTTTGCATTTACTTATGTGCCTGGATTCTTTCAAAAGCTTGGGTTCCGCGAAGTGGAGCGGGGCGAGCTTCCGCTCAAGGTATGGAAGGACTGCCTGCGCTGCTCTAAATTTCGCAGTTGTGACGAGATTGCCGTCCTGAAGCGTTTGCGGCCGGCACTCTCGAGCGAGGCGCTCGGCGACAGCCATGAATTTGTGGCGTTTCCTATCCTGGCAGCGCGAACCAGGTAAAAATTACTTAATCTATTTCCGCGGTTTCGCTCCAAATTCGCTGTTCCTCGGAAAATTCCTAAGTAAGAACTGCTCGAAACATAATTTAGTACTAGATTTCTAATGAAAAGTACCGCTATACTCGGTACCAAATGTTCTAGTACTTGCCCTTTTTGTAGAGAGGAAAGTTTCAAAATGCGAGCTCTTACCTTGGATGTTCAGCAATCAGCCGGGCGCATACTCTGCTGCACCATCTTCCGGCCAGGCGGACGAAAACTGCTGGCGAAAGGACACGTCCTGAGTGATGAAGACGTGCGTCTCTTACAGACCGAAGGCATGCAGCAGGTTTGGGTAACGGAGCTGGAAGAAGGTGAAGTCGGGGAAGACCAGGCCGTTATGGATGTGGCGCAGGCCATGTGTTGCGGCTCGGTGGAAATCCGCCTGGCTGCCGGTGGCCGGGCCAATCTGATGGCAACCGCTAATTCCTGCGCGCTGGTGGATGATGAGTTGCTGCGGCAGATCAACTGCGCGAGCAGCATTGCCATTGCGACCGTGCCGAACTATCACTATGTAAGAGCCGGTGAGCGGATGGCCACCATCAAGAGCGCGCCCTTTGCCGTCTCGCAGGCGCAACTGGAAGCAGTACTGTCCATCCTGAACGAGCGCGGCGCAATCTTGCAGGCGCGTCCGATTCATGACACTGATGTGGGGGTGCTCTATACCGATCCGGTGCACGGTGACAGGGCCCGCACCCTGTTTGAAGGCGTTGTGCGCACGCGTGTCGAGCGCTTCGGCGGTAACTTGCGTTATGCGTTGTCTGCGGTAGAGGAGGAAGAGCAGGTCGCGCGAGCGTTGCAGCATCTGCTGCGGCCCAAGCCCGCGGTAATACTGGTCGCCTCCACAACCGCACCCGCCGGACCCGAAGATGTCATCGGGCGTGCGCTCGCTCGCCTTGGCGCACACCTCGAGCGTTTTCTCGCGCCGGTCGAGCCCGGCAATCTGATGATGTTGAGCTACAAGGAAAATATTCCGATCGTCTCCGCGCCGTGCTGCTTCCGTTCGGCGAAACCCAACGTGCTCGATCTCATTCTGCCGGCCATGCTGGCAAAATATCGAATCTCAGGCTGGGAGATCGCTTGCCTGGGACACGGCGGTTTGCTGAACTGAAGCTCGGCGGAAGGCAGTGCCGCTCAACCTCCGGCGGCACTGCCCTCTTTTTGCGCAGTTACTGACCTGTTTTGTGCACGACAAGGCAAGTAATATCATCGTGCTGCGAAGCGGAACCTACGAATTGATCGACTGAGGTCATCAGACCCTGGAGCATCCGGCCCGCTGACGTAACGGCATAATTGTTCAGCGTTGCGAACATGCGCGCTTCTCCGTATTCCTCCTCGCGATCGTTTTCCGCCTCGACCAGGCCGTCGGTGAAAATGAGCAGCGTATCGCCGGCACTCAGCACAGCTTCGCCGCATTGGTAACAGGCGTTGGGCAAAAGACCGATCGGTAGGCCTCCCGTTTCAAGCCGCTCCGTAATCCCCGAAGCATGCCGCAGGACCGGCCAGTTGTGGCCCGCATTGATGTACACGAGCCGGCGGCCGGCTTGATCCAGTTCGGCAAGAAAGACAGTCGTGAAACGCTGTCCGCCGGCATTCTGTTCGCAGGCATAACGGTTCAGCCGTTCCATCAGTTCGGCAACGCTTGTGCAAACGCCCGCCAGAGTGCGCAGGCTCGCTCGCAGCGTTGCCATGAGCAGCGCCGCCGGGACACTCTTACCCGCCACATCGGCGACAACCAGAATCAGCGATCCGTCCGTGCGCACAAACGTGTCGTAGTAATCGCCTGCCACCGTGTTCGCGGGGCGAGTGGCGAAGGCAATCTCCAGGCCCGGTATTTGCGGAGGCGCAGCCGGCATCAGCCAGCTTTGGATTTCTTTCGCGATTTCCAGGTCGCGTTTCATGGTGACGCGGTCGGCCAGCTCGAGGGCAAACAGCACCAGCAGAATGATCCCGCCAAAAAACGCGAGGTTCGGCATCCGTGCTTCCGCCTGGCCATAGCGAAAATCCAAACCGGGGAAGATCAGCAGTATCAGCGCGGCGATGAAAAGTACGCGCCGCGCCGGTGAAAGCTTGAGCACCATCGCCCAGAACAGCCCGCGAGCGACGCGCTTGAACCTTCGCCAGCGCGTCTCGTCCTCTCCCCTGCTCCAATCGACTTCTCGCGAATACAGCCGATAGCCCGCCCGCGCGTCGCTTTGAAACTGGAGCCAGAGCTGCTGAATAGCGACACCCTCGGTAATTTCCTGCCAGAAAGCACGCGTGCGGCTAGCCATGCTTTGAGTTTGCATCGTCTGGCTGGCGATTTGCAGGAGCTAAGCGAAATAACGCGGAGCCGGTGGTGCTGCCGGCGCGCCGCATCGTGCGCCGGATTTCACGCTTACTGCTGTTCTCCTGAGCGCGCCTTCTCAGCCGCTGGTCAGAATCCGGCTGATGTCGTTGTAAATCACGAACACCATCACCATCATCAGAAACACAAAGCCGACTTTGAAGATGTTCTCGCGTAACTGCAGGCTCATCTCGCGCTGCATGATCATCTCAATGAGCAGCATCAGCAGCGTGCCGCCATCGAGCACAGGCACCGGCAGCAGATTGATGATCGCAAGCTGCAGGCTGACAATCGCCATCAGGAACAGGTAATTCCACGCTCCCGCCTGCGCCGCCTCGCTCGACATCTGCGCAATGCCGATCGGTCCCGAAACCGACTTTGTCGATACGCGCCGCTCGATTAAGCTGCCGAGCACCTGGAACAGCATGAGCGCGTTCTGGCGGTTGAACTTCAGCGATTGTTCGAGCGCCGGGCCGAGGCCGAGCTTCACGAATCGAACCGGCATCTTGAAGGTGATGCCGATGAGCCAGGGTGCTTTCGCATTGCCGCTGGCACGCGCAGCAATGGTAAATTCTTTCGTCTCACCCCGCCGCAAGACTTCAAATTGAAGCGGCTTGCCGTTGGAACGAAAGACGGTCTGTTGAATCCCAATGGTTGACGTAACCGGCTGCCCGTTTATCTTTGTAAAGACGTCTCCGGACCGAAGACCGGCCGCTTCCGCAGGCGAGCCTTTCTGCACATCGCCAACCTGCACGTCCTGGTTACCGCTCCAGCCGGCATCGCCAATGCCCTGCTTCTCGTCCATGCGCGGCGTGACGGTGGTAGAAATGCGGTCGCCGTGGCGTTCTACCGTCACCGGAATGGCATGATTGGCGTTCAGCATTTCCTGCGTCAGAACATAGTCCCAGTTCGGATGCTCTTTGCCCGAGATGCCAACGATCTTGTCTCCCGATTTGAGGCCGGCGTGAGCTGCGGCCGAATTAGGAGCCACCACGCTGATTATGGGATCGGTGCTGTCGGCTTCCTGCGGGAAGGCGTACATATATAAGCCGGTCACCAGGCCGATCGCGAGCAGCACGTTCATCAGCGGGCCGGCCACAATAACAATCGCCCGTTGCCAGCGCGCCTTCGCCTGAAAAGAGCGCGGGTCGGCGACCTGTGTATCGCCCGGCTGCTCGCCCAGCATGCGCACGTACCCGCCGAAAAAGATGGCTGAAACCCGAAAGTCTGTATCACCGCGCCGAATGCCGAACAGCCGCGGTCCGAAGCCGATGCTGAATGTTTCAACTTTGACGCCGACCGCGAGCGCCGCCCAAAAATGCCCGAGCTCGTGAATCAGGATCATGACTCCGAGCAGAATCACGACCCAGAAAACCGGCTGCAAAAAACTCACGCGCTAATCCTCATTCTTTTCAGACTGCTGCTTTCTCTCCAGGTAATAAGACGCAATGGCGACGGTTCCGGTTCAGATGCCCACCCGCCAGGTCCGGTTCGCTTCCGCCAGAATACGACGGGCGACTTCCCGCGATTCGGCGTCGATGGCGAGCACCTCTTCTATTGTCGCCGCTTCCCGAGACGGGTGCCGTTCCAGTGTTTCCTGAACCACCTCGGCGATCGCCGGGAACGGTACCTGCCCGTTTAAGAAGGCTTCTACGGCGATCTCGTCGGCCGCGTTCAGGGTGCAGGTTGCCGATCCTCCCGCTTGTTGTGCTTCATAAGCCAGTTTCAGGAGCTTGAACTTGTCTAAATCGGGCGCACAAAAGTTCCAGGTGCGCGGCTCCGTCCAGTCCAGGCGCGGTACCGGGGCACGGTGGCGTTCCGGATATGTCATAGCGTACTGGATGGGCATCCGCATATCGGTCGCCGAAATCTGCGCGATGACGCTGCCGTCGTTATACTCCACCATGGCGTGGATCGAGGACTGCGGATGAACGACAACCTCTACGTGCTCGGCCGGTAAACCGAAGAGCCAGCACGCTTCAATCACTTCAAAGCCTTTATTCATCATGGTGGCGGAATCGATCGTGATCCGCCGGCCCATCTTCCAGGTGGGATGGCGGAGCGCCTGTTCGGGCGTCACCTGCCAGAGCGCATCGGCGGGGGTGTCACGGAAGGGACCACCGGAGGC
Source organism: Bryobacteraceae bacterium (assembly GCA_036557945.1). Taxonomy (GTDB): domain Bacteria; phylum Acidobacteriota; class Terriglobia; order Bryobacterales; family Bryobacteraceae; genus Bog-105. The sequence goes on from DATBGM010000054.1 coordinate 50,876, forward strand.
TGTCAAAAGCAGACGCGTGACTTCGGCGCGAGTGCCCGCACGAAAACACTGGTGCGCGCCGTTGTGTTCGCTATCTACGGGAATCAATTCGGCTCCCGTTTGTCGGGCAGCTTCCATCACCAGCCGCCCGCTGGCAACCAGCACCTCTTTGTTCGCCAAACCAACCCGCTTTTTCCGCCGAATGGCTTCGTAGGTCGCTTCCAGACCTGCGACACCGACGATGGCCGACATGACGAAATCGGCCTCTTCTGCCACCGCAGCAGTTACCCGCGCTGCCGGCCCGAAGGCAAGTTCCGGCCATTCCGTTTTGGGAAATGCCAGTTCTGCCAAACGAACTTTTAACTGAAATAGATTAGATTCGTCGGCAACAACGGCCACGGCTGGCCGGAATTCCAAAATTTGGGAGGCAAGCTCCGAAACGTTTCGGCCTGCTACCAAAGCATGGATCTGGAAGCGCTCCGGATTCTGGCGCACCACGTCCAGGGTGCTGGTTCCAATGGAACCCGTTGAACCTAAAACACTTATGTTCACGTAAGCAGCCTTGTATGCCGTTTGTGACCGAGGGGATAGAAGCGCTTCAGAAAAAAATTTTGATTTTCGTAGAGAAAATGCTTGCGTTCCATAAATTCATATTCTAATATTGGAAGTAAGCCAGGGAGGCAACTCCCACCAAAGCGAGACTAACCTCATAGAAAGACCCCTGAAGCAACACCTCCCTGGCGCCCGAAAGGGTCCACGTCTCGCGCTTCAGACATTCTAAGAACTCTTCCCCACAAAAGCTATCGTCACTGAGAGTACACTTCTAAGCGGAGTATCTTTGTGGCTGAGCCAACCTCTTTACATCCCGAAACCGACGTCCTGACGCGTGGCTTCGATCCTTCACTTTCCGTGGGTTCGGCGCGGCCGGCGGTGTTTCGCAGCTCGACGTACGTCTTCTCGAGCCCGGAAGCTGCCGAGCGCGCCTTCGACCTCATGGGCGGCAGGGGACAGCGGACGCCCGAAGAGAATGTCGATCTTGTTTATTCGCGCTTCAACCATCCGAACGCGCAGATTCTGGAGGACCAGATTCTGCCGCTCGAGCCCGGCGCTATCGGGGCTGTCGCTTTCAACTCCGGCATGGCGGCGATCATGACCGCTCTGCTGGCAGTTCTGCAGCCGGGCGATTCGCTCGTCTACACGACGCCGATCTACGGCGGAACGCAGACGCTGATTCAAGGTTTTCTGCAGTCATTCGGCATCGAAGGCATCGCCGTGCCGGCCGGTGCAAGCGACGCAATCGATGCCGCTATTCACAGCGCCAGGAATTTGCGCGTGATTCTGATCGAAACGCCGGCCAATCCCACGGTCATCATGACCGACGTTAAGCGCGCCTCGAAAACGGCACGCGAATTACAAGGCGACCGGCCGCTCGTGATGATCGACAATACGTTTCTCGGCCCGGCCTTTCAGCATCCGCTGGCCTTGGGCGCCGATGTCTCGCTCTATTCGGCGACGAAATATCTGGGCGGCTACAGCGATATCATCGGCGGCGTTGCGCTGACGCGCGATGCGGATGTGCTGAACAGAATCCGGAGTAAGCGTAGTTTGTTCGGCAACATTCTGCAGCCGGACGAGTGCTGGATTCTGAATACGCGGCTTCCTACCGTCGCCTTGCGTATGAATCGGCAGAGTAAGAATGCGCAGCGCATCGCGGAGACATTGAACGACCATCCGAAAATCAGCAAGGTCTACTATCCGACGTTGTTCGACAACGAAGAGCAGAGGCGCATCTACGAGGAGCAGTGCGATCATCCCGGCGGCCTGATCTCGATCGATTTAAAAGGCGGGAAACGGGCGGCGTTCGAAATGCTGCGGCATTTGAAGCTCGCGCGTAATGCGGTGTCGCTCGGCGGCGTTGAAACGCTCGCCTGCCATCCCCGCAGCACGACGCATTCAGCCTGGAGCGCGAAGGATCTCGACGAAGCGGGAATCGGCGAAGGCCTGGTGCGTATCTCCTGCGGCATCGAGGATTGGCAGGATTTGCTGGCCGATTTCACGCAGGCGTTAGAGCGCGCTTAACAGGCGGCCACCAATCGCTTCGCTCATGGCTCCGTTCGAGAATCCGATCACTCGGAGCCATGAGCGAAGCGATTGGTGCTTAGTAGTATGGTCTTCGCGATGCGAATGAAATGGATGGCCGCGTTGTGCCTGACCTGCGCCACGATTGCGGGCGCGAGCGGCTTGCGGGTCGATGATTCCGGACGCTATTTCGATGAGAACGGCAAACCGTGGTTCTGGTTGGGCGATACGGCGTGGCCGCTGGCTGTCACCTACACGGCGCAGGAAGCGAACGACTATCTGAAAGCGCGTGCGCGGCTGGGCTTCTCGATCGTACAGGTGTCACTGATTTGGGACGGCGGCACGGGAACCGAGAAAGGGGCGAGTCCGAACCCCAACTTCGCGGGCGTGGTGCCATGGCAAAATCGCGATCCGCTGAAACCGGAAGAGGCGTATTGGAAGAACGTCGATACGCTCGTCGCAAACGCGGCGCGAGAGCATTTGTATCTCGGTCTGCTGCCGGCGTGGGGCTCTTACGTGGTCAATGAAAAGCTGATCACGGCGGCCAATGCCGAGCAATACGGGAAATGGCTCGGTACACGTTATAAGAATGCGCCGAACATTGTCTGGATTCTTGGCGGCGACAGAAAAGTTTCGCAGGCGCCGGATATCTGGCCGCTCATCGCGCGCGGACTTCAGGCGGGCAACGGCGGCGCGCATCTGATCACGTTTCATCCGGGCATGGAGCGCAAGGCGTCAAGCGAATCGCTGCGCAACGAGCCCTGGCTTGCAGCCAACATGATTCAGACCTGGGCGAATTACACCGATATTCCGGAGATCGTGCGGCATGTCTACGAACTAAAACCGGCCAAGCCGGTAATTCTCGGCGAAGGCGCATACGAAGAAGGTCCGGAATATCCAACCAAGCCAATTACGCCGCTCGTGGTGCGCAAGCAGGCGTACTGGGCCTATCTTTCGGGCGGTTCGTTCACGTATGGACACAACGATATGTGGCGCAAGAACCCAAACTGGCGCAAATCGCTCACGAGCGAAGGCGCGCGCGATATGAGCGTGTTGAAGAAGATTTTCGCGAAGGTGGATTGGTGGAAGCTGGTGCCGGACAATTCGGTTCTCGGTGATGGTCCCGGCACAGACAAAGAACAGAATGCCGCGGCACGCGCATCTGACGGGAGTTGGGTCCTGGTTTATCTGAGCCACAATGCACCCGTGAATTTGCGTTTGGCTCAATATAAGACTGCCGAGTGGATCAATCCGCAGGATGGAAATCGGGTAAGGATCTCCCAGCCCGGCGCAGAGTCGCACATACCTCCGCTCTCATGGCAGGATGCGGTGCTGCTCGCAACAGAGAACTAGAGGCCGGCAACAGGCAGCGGCGCGTCGCTAAAATAGTATACTACATAGCCAGGAGGTGCCGGGCATGATAGCGTTCAAGAATATCCTCGCCTGGACTTTGTCCGTTTTGCTGGCGATTCTCTTTCTCTTTGCCGGGGGTGTCAAACTGATGGGCTCGCCTGCCATGGTTCAGGAGTTTACCCAGATCGGAATCGGGCAGTGGTTTCGCTACTTCACAGGCATTCTCGAAGTCAGCGGCGCGATTGGACTGCTTTTGCCAAGATACCGCCTGTGGGCGGCGCTACAACTCGCGCTTGTCATGACGGGCGCAACAGCCGTGAACATCCTGATTCTCCATGCACCGCGCCTGGCGGTGCTTACCGCTGTATTGCTGGCGCTTGCCCTGACGATCGCATGGCTCCGGCGCGCTCGCGCCGGCGAAACGCCTGCTTCCGATGCGCGGAGTTTGCCCGGTCTCTCTACTTGAACAAAACGCGCCAGGTTGCAACCACGAAGGCATGCGTCACCATCGGAGCGCGCACACTCCCGCTCTGCGCATAGGCGATACCGCAGGCAATTCCGAGCACGGTGGCCACCAGCGCGCGCTGCCAGTTCGGGAATTGGTGAAACCAGAGATGGACACTGCCAAACAACACTGCCGAAATCAGCACCGCAGCCGTTTTCGAACGCCAGCCGTTGAGCAGCGCGCGTTCGATGACGCCGCGAAAGAACAGTTCTTCGCTGATCGCAACCACCCACAGGATGCCGAAGAATGTTCCGATACCGATGCCCGCAACCTGCCACCAGTCGCCCTGCATCGGTGCAAAACGTACGTCCTTAAGCGCAAGCGCGAGCAACGCAATGGGCACGATTGCCGCGGCGTAATACAGAAGGCCGATGCGCCACTCGTGTGCGCGCGGCCACGGTCCGAACGCGCCCGGATCCCATTCACGAAAGATGAGCAGGGCCACGATACCAAGGCGAATCCACATAAGATGGCCGAGTACATCGACCCGCAGTTGCGGATCGGGCGAAATGTAAACGCGCTTGAAAACATGCAGCAGAATCGGTGCAGCCGCGATGACGAGAAAGCCGGCATCGTAGGCGGGGCGGCGCGGCAGCAACACAAACCAGAGTGCGAACACGCCGCTCAGAAACGCGAGCAGCAGGAAGGAGTGACGTTCGAAAGTTCCCGCAAGCAGCGAAAAAATCAGGTACGGAACGAGGGCGCTTACCCAGACGAGCAATGCCTGCACGCGCCGCCCGGCGAGCGCTCCGAACCAGGCGAGCGTTCCTTCGAAAATCGACGCGAGATAAAAAACGGCTTCGGCAAGAAACGCGGGTAATGCCGCGCTCATGATCCAATGGAATGTAGGATGCTGCCGTGAATAGAAGATGGCGCAGAGAATTAGCACCGCCCAGGAGCATGCCAAAGCGACAAAATATGGACGCATGCTCCTGAACATCGCCCTCATCGTAGCATCGGCTTCCATGCTGACGGCGTTTGCCGCCGAGCCTCCAGCGGGACTGTTGCGAAAAATTGCCGAGCGTGAATCGGCCAACGCCGAAGCAATGAGCAATTACACCTACCGTCAGTCGGTCACGCTGCAGGAGTTTAACGATCGCGGCGGCGTCACGGGCGAATATCACGAGGTACGTGATGTAACGTTTTCGCCGCAGCACGTGCGCTATGAACAAGCTGCCGGACAAACCCGCAATACGCTCACGCGCATCAAAATGACCCCGTTGGATTTCGAGGATATCCGCAACGTCGAGCCGTTCTTATTAACCAAAGACAAAGTTTCGCTCTACGAAGGCCAGTACAAGGGCGAGGAAATGGTGGATGGTTCTTTATGTTTCATCGAGCACGTGCGGCCGCGGCAGATTCTTTCGGGGCAGCGATTCTTTGAAGGGCTGCTGTGGGTGCGCGAGAGCGATTTTGCAGTTATGAAAAGCGAAGGCCAGGGCGTGCCGCAGATTGAGACGCTACGCGAACAGAACCTGACGCCGCATTTCACGACATTCCGCAAATGGATCGATGGGAAATGGTTTTTTCCAAGCGAGACATATGCCGACGATACGCTTTACTTTCGCGACTGGCCGCAGCGCATCCGGATCGAGATCCGGTACATGAATTACAAACGCTTCGGCGCGGAGTCGACAATCACATTTGGCGGGGAAGAGCCGCCGCCGAAGTGAATCATTCGATGCTGAAGGTTTGCTTCATCTCGTAACGCGTGTTGGCAATCAAATCGCGCGCTTCCAGCAGAATGGTGTAAGAGCCGCGCTCGGTGGCCTTTCCCATTTGCAGCGCGAGCGTACCCGGCACAAACTGGGCCGGATAGAAACCGCCTTCCTCCAGCTTGGCCGCGTTCGGCTCCTGGATGAACGCCTTGCCGCTCGGATCGAGCACCGTGATGCCATAAGAAACATGGCAGCGGTTGTCGGGGCCGGTCTGAAATCCCGCCATGACAAAATGCGCGAATACGGTATCGCCGGGGCTGTAGGCCGCCAGGCTGAGCGTTTCGGTGTCGTTCTCGCGGCGGAGAAAGCGAAAGTTTTCGATCGTGATAGATGTGGCGGGCGTGAGTTTCACGCCGCCGATAAGAAACGGAACGTCGCGCGATGTTTCCGTCTTACCGAGGATATCTTTTGCCGTGACATGCAAGTGGAACGATCCGACCGCGAGAAACGAGGGCAGCAGAAAACTGGCGCGGCGTTTCGGCACCCAGTTCTTATCTTCCGGAGCCAGCGTCGTCTTGATTTCGCCGTTCACAGGTTCGAGCAGCGGACGGCCTTGTTCGTCCTGCGGCACGATTTCGTAACTGAGCGAAATCTTCTTCGTTTCGCCCTGATTATCTGAATGCACGGCGAAGCCGGCGATCTGGAACGTAAAGTAGAGGTAGTCGCCGGGCGTGAAACGATAATCGGCGGCAATGGGCGGACCGTCTTCGGATGAGGAAATCACGGCATTGATGACAGCAAGCTGCGGTTCGGCGGCTCGGACGCAAAGACAGCCGCAGATAGCGACGGCGAAAAGGAGCAGGGGACGCATATAAGGCGGACAATTCTCATTTTGCTACTGGCCGGGATGGTTTCCGGTCAGTCGGTCCACCCGATCACCGGAAGACGGATCGCGCCGGTGATGGGAGTTGCGGGCGCGGACTGGCTCGATCGCGAGGAGCGCGCGCGCGAGGAGCAGCCGGAAAAAGCAATCGCCGAGTTGCATCTGCAGCCGGGCATGGCGGTGGCGGACGTAGGCGCCGGCACCGGATTCTATTCTTTGCGCCTGGCCAAGGCCGTCGCTCCGCGTGGTACTGTCTTTTCGGAAGATATTCAGCCCGGAATGCTGGAACGGCTCAGGAGCAAAGCGGCGGCCGCGCACGAGACGAACATCGTAACCATTTTGGGCACCGAGTCCGACCCGCGGCTTCCGCAAGCGAAACTCGACCTGGTGCTGCTGGTCGATGTGTATCACGAATTCTCGCAGCCTGGGCGCATGCTTCGCCGCATTCGCGAATCGCTCAAGCCGGAGGGCGAACTGGTGCTGCTGGAATTCAGAAAAGAAGATCCGGAGTTGCCGATCCGGCCGGAACACAAGATGAGCGTGGAGGAAATAAAAGCGGAAGTTGCGCCGGAGGGTTACGAATTGGAGAAAACGATAGAGACGCTGCCGCGCCAGCACATGGTGTTCTTCCGGAAGGGCAAGTAGGGATTATGGCTGAACCAACCGCGGCGGTACAGAAATCCAAAACTGATTTGGGTACCCGAAGGAGGTGGATGGAACTGCCGCAGGAGCGTCTTCCAAAATGAAGTGGAAGATCAAATTAACCTTCATTCCCTTGCATGCCTCATCAAATTTTGACGCCTGAATAGCTTTCTCAAGAGCGGGCCCGAAAAGTCCCTTCTCTCTTGCCGACGCCACAGTAATGGACAAGTCCTTAGCGTGCCCGGCTGGACCAACAACAACTTCTACACCGAGATTTGCCGTAACTCGAGCTGCATCGGCGAGTGGAGGATAGGCCGGTAATTGCAGTCGAGCGATGCAATTAGTATTGGGCCCTTCCTTTTGACTACTAGGCGATTGGGCAGCCAGTGTTCCATATATCAGGCAAATTGCCGCCCAAAATCTCAGGAGCATATCAGACCATCATGCGCTATTTCGAAAAGGCGAGTAAGCGTTTCGTGATGCGCTTCTGCTCTGCGGAGTATTAGGACGCGTGAAGACGCCCTAGCGCAACACCGCTTGCAAGTGTGGCAATATCGCTGCCTGGCCGTGAAACGCAAGCTCGGTGCCGAGGATCACCAGCATCAGCAGAACAGCCAGCCGCATGGGCCGGGGCGCAATGCGTCCGGCCAGCATGGAGCCGGTGATCGCGCCCAGGATGCCACCCATCACAAGTTTCAGTAGCAGCCAGCCGTCGTAGTTGCCTTCGGTGAGATGAATCCCGCTGCCAACGGCCGAAAGAAGCAGACCGAAGGAGAGATCGGTTCCGACCACTTCCGCCGCGGACAATTTCGTGAGGCCGAAAAGGACAATCGAGCCGAGCGCGCCTGCACCCGCTGATGAAAAGCCGACCTCTGCGCCGATAGGCAACGTGAGCCAGGGTAGGAAATTCGCACGATCCCGTACGCCGCCATCGCGCTTCGGCCGCAACGTACGATACAGGTGAAACAACGCGGTGAGTGTGATAACGGTGCCGAGGATGGCATACAATGCGCCTTCATAACTTCCGCCTTTAAGCGAGCTGAGCAGCAGCGACCCCGCAATCACACCCGGCACACCGCCCGCAAGCATAAAAGCGAGCACCCGGCCGTTTACCTGTTTGCGCCATAGATACGCGGGAACCGAAACGATCTTGACGATTGCGCCAAATGTGAGCGCGGTCCCGACGGCAGTGGTAGGAGAAACGCCAAGGAAAAGAATAAGCAGCGGCGTGGTCATGCTGCCTGCGCCGACGCCGGTGAGCGAAATAGCCACCGCGATGACGAAGCCGATCAGGACTTCCACGTTTAGCGCTCCTCAGCCTTGGATATTCGCCTCGCTGAGATGCGCGGCCTCATTGACGATATGGATGCCGCATTCGAGCTTGCGCCCGCCCCAACGGCCCGAGCGCAGGTTGTGTTCATCCAGCGGCTTGGCCGTGCAAGGCTCGCAGCCGATGCTGGTATAGCCTTCGTTGTAAAGCGAAAGCACCGGAATCTGCCGTTCACGCGCCCACTGCCAGACTTCTTTGTCGCTCCAGGCGGCAAGCGGACTCACTTTAAGTAACTGCTTACCGGAGGCAAGCGGAAAATGATCGATCGTCTGTAAATTCGCGCGCGTGGGTGATTGCGTGCGGCGCAAGCCCGTGAACCAGATTTCGTAGCCTTGCAGGGCGTTGAACAGCGGGCCGACTTTGCGCAGCTTGCAGCATTCGTCCGGACGCGACTGATAGAGCAAGCCGTGCTGCGCTTCCTGCTCGGCCACGGGTTGCTTCGGCACGACGTTCACAAGGTTCAGGCCGTAACGCTTTTTCATCTCGTCACGGTAGCGATAAACCTCATTGAAGTGATAGCCGGTTTCGAGAAACAGAACGGGCACATCGGGCAGATGCTCGCGCACGAGCTCGACCACAATCATGTCCTCAGTTTGAAAACTGCAGGTAACGCACACACGACCGGGTGTGCGCAGGGCTTGTTCGATGGTTTCACGCGCTTGGTCGACTTTGGTGGCTTCGATGGTCGTGCTCATTCCTGCTCCCTTGCGGAAAATTTTTGAAGGCGCTCGAGCAGGCGCTGCAAGAGCTCGGCGGCTTCCGGATCGTTGATGGTGTGCGTACGCGTTTCGGCCGCGAACTGCGGATCGTCGATGTTCAGGACGAGTGCGCGGTCTTTGATCTGCCAGGTGAATTCAGACGGAACGTCGGAGACGCGGTGTGTCGGTTCGATGCCGCGATCGATCATACCCGCCGCGACCGTGGCGTTGGTCGCCGGGTCGATCAGGATGAAACTGCCCGTGACGCGATTGGCCGCGTACGGGTCAAAGACGATTGGGCGAGCGGTTTCGACATGGACGACGCTGATCGAATTCATCTGCAGCGTATCGGCTGCTTCCTTTTCGAGCGTGTTGATGTTGATGCGATGCTCGATCTGCGCGAGCTCGGCCCAGCCCTGGCGGGTGGCGTGTTTGATGCGGTAGCGCTTGCCGCCCTGACCTGGTGCTTCATTCAGCCAAACGACAGTGGCGCGGAAAGCGGTGGCGGTTTCGGGCTCAAATTCGGAAGCCGTAATGGTGTCGCCGCGGCTCAGGTCGAGCTCATCGGCCAGAGTGAGCGTGACTGCTTGCCCGGCGTGGGCGAGCTCGAGCTCACCGTCATATGTGGAAATCGAAGCAATGCGCGTTTCGCGGCCCGATGGCCAGACCGTCACTGGATCGCCGGGTTGGATCTCGCCCGATGCGATCGTACCGGCATAGCCGCGGAAGAAATGGTCAGGGCGCACGACACGCTGCACCGGAAAACGAAAGGGCTTGTGCTTCAGGAGCGATTCGACGGGTGCTTCTTCCAGGTACTCGAGCAGGCTCGGGCCGTTGTACCAGGGCATCTTCGCACTGCGATGCACGATGTTGTCGCCTTCAAGGGCGCTGACCGGAATGAAAACCGGCTCGAGCGTTTGAAACAGATTAAGAAATTCGCGAAAGTCGCGCTCAATGGCAGTGAACACGCGCTCTTCGTAGCCGACCAGGTCCATTTTGTTGACGGCGATCACCAGATGCTGCAAGCCGAGCAAAGAGGCGATAAAGGCGTGTCGACGCGATTGCGGCAGCAGGCCTTTGCGCGCATCCACCAGCACGATGGCAAGATCGGCAGTAGAGGCGCCGGTAACCATGTTGCGCGTGTACTGCTCGTGACCGGGCGTGTCGGCGATGATGAACTTGCGCCGCGGCGTGGAAAAGTAGCGATGCGCGACGTCGATGGTGATGCCCTGTTCGCGCTCGGCGCGCAGGCCGTCGGTTAGCAGCGAAAAATCGATCGCTCCGGCGTTGCGGCCGGCGGATGCTTTGCTGACGGATTCGATCTGGTCTTCGTAGACGTTGCGCGAATCATAGAGCAGGCGGCCGATCAGCGTGGATTTGCCGTCATCGACACTGCCCGCGGTGCTAAAGCGCAACAGCTCGCGATCTTCGCCCGGCTCGACCGGATCGAACTCGGCCATCGACGATGAAAGTATCGCGGAGGCCATCAGAAGTACCCTTCCTGTTTTTTGATTTCCATGGAACCGTCCTGATCGTGGTCGATGACGCGGTTCTGGCGCTCGGAGCGTTTCACGGCCGTGAGTTCCTCGATAATGGCCGGAATCGAATCGGCATCCGAGCGGACCGCGCCCGTGCAGGGGCTGCAGCCGAGCGAGCGCATGCGGCATTTCACCATTTGCGGCTCTTCGCCGGGCAATCGCGGAATGAACGGCTGCTCGATCGGCAAAAGCGAATCGCCGCGCACCAGCATCGGCCGGTATTTGGCGAAATAAAGCGGCACGACCGGGATGTTTTCGTAGTGGATGTACTGCCAGACATCGAGCTCGGTCCAGTTGGAGAGCGGGAAGACGCGCAGGCTCTCGCCCTTGTTGACGTTCGTATTAAAGATGTTCCAGAGTTCGGGTCGCTGGTTGCGCGGGTCCCACTGGCCCTTGGTGTCGCGGAACGAAAAGACGCGCTCTTTGGCCCGCGACCGTTCTTCGTCGCGCCGGGCGCCGCCGATGGCAGCATCGAAATTGCCCTCGCGCAGGGCCGCCAAAAGGGCGCCGGTCTTCAGAGCGCCGCAGCAGCGCTGGGTACCCCAAACAAACGGGTTGGCGCCGTCGGCCAGCGCTTGCCGGTTAGTGTGGACGATCAGCTTCACGCCGAGCTGAGCCGCGAACCGGTCCCGGAACTCGATCATTTCCCGGAATTTATAGCCGGTATCGATGTGCAGCAGCGGAAACGGGATGGGGCCGGGGTGAAAGGCCTTTTCTGCCAAACGAACTAGTACAGAGGAATCTTTGCCGATAGAATAGAGCAGCACAGGGCGCGTGCACTCGGCCACGACCTCGCGGAGGATTTGGATGCTCTCGGCTTCGAGCTGTTTGAGGTAGCCCGGTTTTGTCACACTAGCAGCGTACCACATACTCTACTAATCCGATGAGCTTTATGTTGACAAGTTTCGAATGTTATTGTTAATCTCGATCAACAATGTATAGAAAGTGCCTGCTTGGGTTCGTTTGGCAATTAGGGCTGGCCTCCTTTTTATGGAGCCAGGTGGTCGGGGCCTCAATATCGGGAGTAGTGCGGGACGAATCGGGTGCGTCGCTGGTGGGCGCGAAGGTGACGTTAATCAACAACGAAACCGGCGGCGCACGCACTTTGGTTACGGACCAGGCGGGCCGATACGCAGTGGCCTCGGTTGCAATCGGCTCGTACAATGTGGCCGCCACCAAGCCGGGATTTCAATCGCAGGTGAGGACGGGGGTGAACCTGGTAGTCGGGCAGGCGGCGCGGGTGGATCTTGTTTTGCCGGTGGGAGAAGTGCGGGAAGTAGTCAGCGTGGAAGACCGGCCGGATGCGGTGAGCGTGACCACGCAGCAAACTTCGGGCCTGGTGAGCGAGAAGCAGGTGAAAGAGCTGCCGTTGAACGGGCGCAGCTTCGACAATTTGATGACATTGAATCCAGCGACGGTCAATTACACGTCGCAGCGCTCCGGCGGCATCGGAACTTCGAATTCTGCCGTAGGGAATATGTTTGCGGTATCGGGTCACCGGCCGCAGGAGAATCTCTTTCTGCTGAACGGGATCGAGTACACGGGCGCATCGGAAATCAACAACACGCCGGGCGGCACGAGCGGGCAATTGTTGGGTGTGGACGCGGTGCGCGAGTTCAACGTGGTGACCGACACCTATGGCGCCGAATACGGCAAGCGGCCGGGAGCACAGGTGAGTATTGTCACCGCTTCCGGCGGGAACCAGCTGCATGGTTCGGTTTATGAATTTTTACGGAATAACGCTCTGGATGCGCGAAATTTTTTTGACGGCCCCTCGGTTCCGCAGTTTCAGCGAAATGTGTTCGGCGGCGCGCTCGGAGGGCCGCTGAAAAAGAACAAGCTGTTTCTGTTCGGCAACTATGAAGGTTTCCGGCAGCACCTCAGGTTGAGCGATGTGACGTTTGTACCGGATAACGCGACACGCGCCCGCACGGATATCAGCCCGGACGCGAGAACGCTGCTGGCGCTCTGGCCGGTGCAGAACGGACCGAGTCTGGGAGGCGGCATCGGGCTTGCTTACAGCAATCCGCTGCAGACGATTCGCGAGGATTTCGGCACGACGCGCTTCGACTACAACATCAGCGACCGCGATACATTCTTCGCCGTTTACACCATCGATGACAGCAACGCCAACACACCATCGCAGAATCCGCTGAGCGGCGTATTCGAGACCTTGCGCGAGCAGGTGGCGAGCATTCAGGAGCAGCACGTGTTTTCGCCGAACGTGCTGAATACGGCGCGCTTCGGTTTCTCCCGCGCGGGCTATTTCTTTACGGGCACGACGCCGGTTGATGTGCCGGGCTGGGTGGAAGGAGCGCCGATTGGAGCGGTGGTGATCGGCGGCGGCACCGCGCTGAATGGCGCGTCGCAGATTACTTTGGGCGGCACCAATGCGGGCAGTAACCTTTCGGCCGTCCGGAACTTGTTTACCTACGACGATCACATCGCCATCAATAAGGGCATTCATCAGATCGAGGCGGGCTTCTGGCTGCAGCGCATTCAGGCGAACGATAATCTCGCGCAGTATCAATATGGGCAGGCTTCGTTTGGCAGTTTAGATACGTTTTTGCACGGCACGGTTTCGACGTTTACCGTGATTCCATCGCCGACTCCGCTCGGCTGGCGATCGGTGGAAGCGGCGGGTTTCGTGCAGGACGCTATCCGGCCCATACGCGGATTAGAGCTGCGCATCGGCTTCCGCTTCGAATCGACGAACGGCTGGAACGAGGTGCACGGGCGCGGCGCGAATTACACCTTTCCGAATGGCGTGATCGCGACCGAGCCGCGTATTGCGAGCTCCGTTTTCACGGAGAATCGCGCCAAATTTCTTCCCGAGCCGCGCTTCGGTTTTGCCTGGGATCCGTTCGGCAAAAGCAAAACCGTGATCAGCGGCGGCTTTGGCATTTATCGCTTTCTGCTCGATAATCTCGATTACCGGCTGGATCAGACGGCGCCTTTCAATACCACGCAAACATTGAAAAATGTTCCCCTCGCCGGCCTGAAGATTGTGCCCGGAGCGCCGCTTCCTTCGAGCGGGAAGATTTCGCCGAGCGGCATTCAACCCGATGCGTACACGCCCACGATTCTGACCTGGACCTTCAAAGTGCAGCAGGAGATTGCGCCGAATACGGCGCTGGCGGTGGGTTATGTGGGTTCGCACGGCTACCACGAGATGCTGTCGCTCAACGCCAATGAGCCGTTTCCCAGCCGCCTGCCCGATGGAAGGATTTATTATCCGAAGGGCGCGCCGTTTGCGAATCCGAACCTCGCGAACACGACGACGTGGTTTTCCAACGGTGTGAGTTCCTTTAACGCGCTCGAAATCGACGTCACACGGCGCTTTACGCATGGTTTGCAGTTCCGCGGCGCCTACACCTTCGCAAAGAGTTTGGATAACGGCACAGCCTGGAACAGCAGCGTGGCCGCGAATGCGCCGGGTTTCGTGATGTTCCCGTTGAATCCCATGTGGGATTACGGTCTGTCGACCACCGACGTGCGGCATCTGGCGACCATTAACGCCACCTATGAGCTGCCGATCGGCCGCGGCAAGCGCTTTCTCGGCGGTGTTACGGGCTGGCGCGAAAAGCTCGCGAGCGGCTGGTCGATCAGCGCGATCGAGACGGTGCAATCGGGGCTGCCCTTCACGCCGCAGCTTGGTTTTAATCCGACCAACAATGGCGACAGCCGCAACCCGATCCGGCCGTCCTGGAATCCGGCATTCGCGGGCAAACTGATCTCCGGTTCGCCGAATTTGTATTTCGATCCGAATGCTTTTGTGGTGCCCCAGAACGGAACGTACGGAAACGTCGGGCGCGACACTTTGATCGGACCGGGCATCCTTTCGCTCGATGCTTCGTTGCTGAAAAACACTTCCATCACCGAGCGCGTACGGCTGCAATTCCGCGCGGAGTTTTTCAACACGCTGAACCACTCGAATCTCAGCACGCCGAATCCGGTCGTGTTTACGTCGGCGAACTCCACGCCCTCATCGACGGCGGGCGTGATCACGGCAACTTCAACCACGTCGCGGCAGGTGCAGTTCGGTTTAAAGCTGTTGTTCTGACGCAGGAGCAAGCTGGTCGTCAGGGCACATAAACCACGATGCTATAGACCAAAGCGACGGTTGAAGGTCTGCTGTCAACGCGGTTTGAGCGGTTGCTTTTGCTGCGTGGCCGCATACTTTGCGGGTAGCGCGAATCCTTCTTTGAAAAAACCTATCTGCGAACCCGCAGCCTGAAATAAAAAGAAAAGCAATGGAAGTTACTCACTTCAGGATGTTGTAACTGCGCAAACACGTATACGCACAAACCGAGAATGCCAGACCGACCAAGATCAGTAATAACGACATTGGTTCAGGCGCCACATTCCGATCGGTGGGCTGAGTAAACATGAAGTCTTGCGGCTCTAATCCTCCGAAAGGTTGCAGGGCGGAAAAGTCGATCAATAGTTTCGCGTACAGGTCATTCCGCGTAAGACTCCCCTTTAAGCGGACCGCATCCGAATAGGTAACGACAATATCATCCAGTCCAGATGAATTAAAAAGATCCGGACTAAATGAAATATCCGCTCCTGGGCCGCTTCCCGGAGTGCTGGCCGTCGAATGTGCCCGATCGAAATAGATTCCCGCGGCAGTGCCGTCGAGTTCAACTGAATTGAGCGGACTAAGAAACGTTGCTGAGTAGTGCCAGGCAAGCGAAGCGCTGGCATTGCCGCTTACGGATACCGAGGCAACAATCCTGTCTGAGTGGACGTCCCCTACGGACGCGGCTCCCGAGGTTGGACCCGTAGGTACCCACACAGAAGTGACCGTAAACGGGTTAAATGGCGCTCCGTAGGTTTCCTTTACAATCAATCCCGTGATGTCCGCGCCAGTGACGTTGGCGGTGATCGAATTAGCGCGGGTCTGCTGATTGGGATCAACAACAACGGTATTGGCCACACCGGGGCTGATATCGACAAAGCAAGCGCGACCAGCAGTATGTGACGTTGCATGAGACTACTCGACCCGTGAAGCTATGAGCAGACTATTGAGCGAACCGATTTTTGGACTGATCATTTTAAGCTTGCTCCTCATGGAAAAAGATTGATTTGCATTCAAGCAACACGGATCCTGAGATCCAAAAAATCCGTAGCGAATGAGACAGTGAGTTTCCGCAGATGCGGACGCCGCCTCCTGCTCACGTTTGCACACCTAGCCCGGCCGGTTCATCTCCGGCAGCATAGAGAAAAGGGCACGCGGGCGTGCCCCACTTGAAGTTGCTATCGGTATCGGTTAAAGCGAGCCGTGACGCGAAGCACGACGCCGCCAGGCCAGCATGCAAAGTAAACCACTGCCGAGCAGGCCGAGAACGCCGGGCTCCGGAGTTACGGACGCGCCGCCGCCGACGTAATCCAATGCCGTGCTGGCGGTAGCGACAGCGACACCGTAATCAACACGGCCGGTACCGGTCCCGCTGAAGTCGCCATTGCTCCAGAAATCGACGACTCTGCCTCCGCCAATCTCAAACATCAGCCCGTAAATATCGAAAAATCCGCCGTGGGGCGGGTAATCGGAGGCCGTTTGCGGCGAGCCGCCAGGATAGAAGAGATTGTCGTAGGTCAAGAAGCCGTTGCTTATCGGGGAAAGGCCCGACGCTACCGCGAACCTGCTGAAATCGTTCGGCGCGAGCAAATTGGTCGGTTCCGGCGTGTCATGCTTGATCGCCACCAGCGAACCGATAGGCGCGTTAACGATCCCGAGGCCATGATTCGAATCGGAAAAGGTTCCGCTGATTCCGGTCACCTCAAAGGCTTGCGGATATTTGGCATCGGTGGCGGCGCCATAACTTAGCGTAATCGCGCCACTTACTCCCGGGCCGGTGAAGTTAAAGGCAAATGTGCTGGCGCTTAGCTGAAGAGGAAGCGACGCAGCAAAGAGCAGCGTGGCTGAAACTGCAAGTTTCTTTCTCATATCGATGAAAGGCTCCAATTTTGATGAAAGGGCGAAAGGATCGCACATCGACTGGTTCGTCGCGAGTGCGTCCGAGTTCAGAGCATTATAACCACGGAAATGACGAAGAGCAAAATTTATGAAGTCTTGTTACCAGAGATGGTTGGCGCGGAGGCGCGGCAACAATTTGTTGTAGCTATATCTTAGTGGCATCGGAAAACCGCATCGCATCAAGCTTTCTCGTGCCGCCCGCTATCCAGTCCGGGATTAAAAACATCGCTTAATGCGGCTCTTTCCAGCCGCGCAGCGCGTAATATTTCTCGCGAGGGTCGCCGGTCCAGCC
This sequence comes from Bryobacteraceae bacterium, assembly GCA_036557945.1. GTDB lineage: Bacteria > Acidobacteriota > Terriglobia > Bryobacterales > Bryobacteraceae > Bog-105. The sequence continues at coordinate 67,813 of DATBGM010000054.1, forward strand.
GTTGACGCCATGCCGCGGAAGCCAGATCGCGTGAACGTAGATCACGGGGAGGAGAGCGATTCCGATCGCAATGAGAACACCGGCCCTGCCGAAATAATACGAGATGATGCCCGTCACCGCCAGCGCTGCGAGCGTCTTCACCACACGACGCCATACCGGCTTCTTCGGATCGAAGTGACGGAACCTGATGTTTCCCAGGACAAGCAGTGCGGCCACTACGGCCAAATCGAGTAACATGCTTCCGCACTCAAGAAACGACGTTCCGAACTTGGGTAAATTGTATAGCGATCAGGGCGCATCCGACGAGTTGCCGGTTGCCTGTTGCAATGGCATGACGGAAGTCGCTTTCGAAACAAAATAGGCAATGACTCCGAGGGCGGCGATCGCCAGTCCGAGCGGAAGGGCGTGCATCGCCGTGGGCGTGTCGCTACGGCTCTTCCAAAAGGCACAAACCAGCAGAGCGATGGGACCGAGAGCAGCAATTACAGTCGCGGCAAGCCCGCCAGGCATGCGGAACGGCCGCGGCAGATCGGGCTCGCGGATGCGCAGAATCGTGAGCGCTGCAAATTCCAGCACCAGGCTTGCGCCGTACAGAAGAATGTCGAGCAGCAGGAGGCGGTCGAAGCTCAAGCCCAGAGCCGAAATCCAGAGAATGCCGCAGGCAACAATGGCGGCCCACGGAACGCCATTGCGCAGGCGCTTCGCAAGAAAATGCGGCGCGCAGCCGGTCTCGGCCATGGCTACCGGCAGACGCGATAAGGAAAGCGTCAGCGAATTAAAAATACCGAAGGTGCTGACGAGCGCCGTCACGCCGATTGCGATACGCAGCGTTTCACCGCCGAGCGTGCCGGCGATGCTGATCCAACTACCGGTGCTCCAGGCGGCGGCGGGAAGGCCGGAACGCCACACGGCCAGTACAGGGACGACGTAGCAGAAGCAGATTGCGGCGAGCGCCAGAAGCATGACGCGCGGATAATCGCGCTGCGGGTTTTCGACTTCGGCGGCGATGGTGGAGGCGTTATCCCAGCCCATGTAGTTCCACATGGCGGCGATCAGACCGGCGAGGAAATCGTGTTCACCCGAAGGCGGCGCGAGCGGCGCGGGCGCGGCATGACGGCTGAGCGCAAACACGATGAGCGGCACGAACGGCGCCAGCAGCAAAGTGGCCATGAAAAGCGAGCCGTCGCCAACCGGCTTTGCGCCGAAGAGATTCCAGGACACGCTCACCAGAACGATAGCGGTGCCGATCCAAAAACTGTAATGCACCGCGGCGGGCCAGATCCGGCTCAGGCAGAGAATGAACAGCGCAAGATATGCAGTCATATCGAAGACGCTGGCGGCCAGCGACAGCCAGGCTTCCTGAAAGCCCCAGAAGGGTCCCATCGCGCGCCGCACCCAAATGTAGAACCCGCCGTCGGCCGGTATCGCAGACGCGAGCTCGCCGACCATCAGCCCGACGGGGAGACTCCAGACCAGCGGGACAATGAGCAGCACGAGCAACGCCACGCCGTAACCGGAGCTGCCCACGAGCTCCTCGATGCCGTACGGGCCGCCCGACACCATCATGTAAGTCACGGCGGCCAATTCGAAGAGGTTCAGTTTGCGGCTGCGCAGCATGAGCGGTTCGGGCCTTCGCGCGAGCGGATCAAATTCGGCGCGATTCTCCCCGACAGGTTAGCGTGCGGGGCGAAAAGCGATTCTGCTAGTAATGAGTCTGGCTCCCATGAAGACGATCCTGGTATGCGGCGTATGGGCCGCAGTCATGTTACGCCCGGCTGCAGCGGACCCGGTGGCACTCGACGCCACGAATCCTCATTATTTTCGCTTTCAGGGAAAGACAGTCGCGCTGATTACGAGCGGCGAGCACTATGGCGCGGTACTCAATGGAGAGTTTAATTTCCGGCGCTATCTGGAGGCGCTGGCGGCGAACAAATTGAACTATACGCGGCTGTTCGGAGGCAGCTATATCGAAGTGCCGGGCCAATCCTTCGGTATTTTGCGCAACGATCTCGCGCCGGCGGCGGGGCGGTTCATCGCGCCATGGGAGAGCCGCAACGGGAAGCTCGATCTGGCACGCTGGAACGCGGCGTACTTTGCTCGTCTCCATGATTTTCTGGGGGAAGCAGCGCGGCGCGGGATCGTGGTAGAGCTGACGCTGTTCTCCTCGCACTACGGCGAGGCGCAATGGAAACTGAGTCCGTTTAACCCGGCAAATAACGTGAGCGGAACCGAGGCGATCGATTGGAAAAAGCTGCACACGCTCGAGAACGGAAACATTCTCGAATACCAGGAGCAGTACACGCGCAAGCTGGTGCGCGAAGCGAACAGCTTCGACAATGTGGTTTTCGAGATTCAGAACGAACCCTGGTCCGACCGGCCGGAGTTCGTGGATGTCGTCAATCCGTATCTGCCGGGAGCGGCGCGCAATAAGTATCCGAATTCGGTGGAGGTGGCGGATGCGCTCTCGCTGGCCTGGCAGGCACGGGTGGCAGAGTGGATCACGTCGGAAGAAGCGCGGCTTCCGCGAAAGCATCTGATCGCACAGAATTATTGCAATTTCCGCTTTGCGGTGCGGAGGCTTGTGCCGGGGGTAAGCGTGGTGAACTTTCACTATGCCTACCCGGAAGCGGTTCGCCTGAATTATGGTCTCGGCAAAGCGCTCTCGTATGACGAGACGGGTTTTCTCGGCTCGGACGACGATGCCTATAGAAAACAGGCATGGAATTTCATGCTTTCGGGCGGAAGCGTTTTTGACAATCTCGATTATTCCTTTTCGCCGGGCCATGAGGATGGAAGCGATCCGGGTCCGAACGGCCCGGGAGGCGGCAGCGCGCGCTTGCGGGGCGAGTTGCGTGTTTTGCGGGAATTTCTGGACGGGTTCGCGCTGGCAGATTTACATCCGGATGCGAATGCGGTGAAGCATGCGGCTGGCGCGAGCGCGCGGGTCCTCTCGCATGCGGGGCACGAGTATGCCATCTATCTCGACGGCAACAGCCCGGCGCAAATCCAATGGAACCTTCCGTCCGGCGTGTACTCTGCTGAATGGGTCGATACCACATCCGGCGCGGTTTTGAAGACGGAGCAACTTACCGGTCATGACCTTCTTTCCGCGCCCGAGTTCATGAACGGCATCGCCCTGCGATTGCGCCGGCTGGGAAGATAAGGCATGTCCCTTGACGGTCGTCGAGTGTTGAGCCTGGAGAGCAGGCGCGCGGCGGAAATTGAAATTTTGATCCGGAAGCAGGGTGGGGAGGCGTTTGTTGCCCCTTCCGTTCAGGAGCGCGCGCTGGCCGATCATTCGGATGCGTTCCGCCTGCTGGAAGGTCTGGAAAACGGCGCCTTCGAACTGCTCATTCTGATGACCGGCGTAGGGCTGGCGTTCTGGCGCGATGTGGTCGGCCCGGAGCGCGCGGTCGCAGCCTTGCGAAAAGTGAAGCTGCTAGCGCGCGGGCCGAAACCGGCAGCGGTACTGCGAGCGGCGGGAATCGCGCCGGACGTCACCATACCCGAGCCGAATACCTGGCGCGAGATCGTAGCAGCGCTGGCGGGACGCGCCGAACGCAAGCTGGCGATTCAGGAGTACGGGAAGCCGAACGCGGGACTGGTGCAGGAATTGGAAGCGCGGGGGGCGCGCGTGGAAGCGTTTGCGCTCTATCGCTGGGAGCTGCCGGACGATACGGGGCCCTTGCGCCAAGCGGCGCACAAACTGGCGGCGGGCGAGGTGGATGTCGTATTGTTCACATCGAGCGTGCAACTGGACCATCTGTTCGCGATTGCCGAACAGGAGCATCTCGCCGAACCAGTACAGCGCGCGTTGGCGGAGCAGGTGGTTATCGCGTCGATCGGTCCGATCATGAACGAAGCGCTGGCGCAGCGCGGACTGACGGCCGATATTGTTGCAGACTCGCCCAAAATGGGGGCGCTAGTTTATACAGCGAGTTTGGCAGTACCAAAAATTGAGAAAAAATTGATACGGTAGTCCAAAAGGATGATATACTCCTGACCCAGTAACCGTTTACACGACACATTTGTTCGGGAGCGGTACAAAATCCTTCAGGGGGTATGTATGCAACGCGGGACTACGTTGTGGTCCAGGCTAAACGTTAGCCGGCTTCTCTTTACCTTCGCTCTGCTGCTCGCGGCCGCCGGAATCGCGTCGGCACAGACTGGAACGGCAGGAACAATTGTAGGTACTATTACCGATCCGTCCGGTGCGGCTGTTCCGAACGTACCGATTACTATCACCAACACGGATACGAACGCCGCTACACACATCACCAGCAACGACCGCGGCGAATACGTGGCGGCCGATCTGGCGATCGGGCATTACAAGGTACGCGCGGAAGCGCCCGGTTTCAAGGCGGCCGAGCAGACGAACGTTACCTTGAACGTCGGCCAGCGGTTGAAAGTCGATATGGGGCTCGAGGTGGGCAGCACGCAGGAGAGCATCACGGTCGAGGCGAATGCGGTCCAGGTGCAATCGGAATCGGGCGAGATCAGCTCGGTGATTACCGGGCAGCAGGTGACGCAGCTGGCCACGAACGGGCGCAGCGTCTATTCGCTGGCCACGCTGGTGCCGGGCGCTTCGAGCAATATGTCGGACATGAATATTCCAACCTCGACCGGCGGCGACGCAACGGTTGCGTTCAATGGCATGCGGCAAAACCACAATCTTTGGCTGATTGATGGCGGCGAAGCTTCCGACCGCGGCGGCGCGGGTGGCATGGACGTGATGCCGTCGGTAGATGCGATCGGCGAATTCCGGGCGCTCACCTCGAATTACAGCTCGGATTTCGGCTTATCGTCGGCGGGCACGTTGACCATGGTGATCAAGTCCGGCACCAAGGATTTCCATGCCTCGGCCTGGGAGTTTAACCGGAACGACGCGCTGGATGCTGCGAACTTTATCAACAATGCCAACGGGGTGAAGACCCCCGAGTTGCGCTTTAACACGTTCGGATTTAACGTCGGCGGCCCTGTCTATATTCCGAAGGTCTACAACAAGAACCGCGACAAGACATTTTTCTTTTACAACATGGAATGGCGCAAGCTGATCCAGGGCGGCAACGTGAATCAAACCGTGCCGGCGGCCAGCGAGTATGGCGGCGATTTTTCAGGGCTGAGCAGCCAGATCCATTTGCCGAGCACCTCGCAAGTAAACGCCGCAACGCTGGCGAAATTTACCGCGGCTACTGGGGCCGCTCCGGAGGCGCCATTTCCAGGCAATAAGATTCCGGCAACGCTGCTCGATCCGAACGCGCAGGTTCTTCTACAGGCCGGCATTTTCCCGGCGCCGAACGGCAACGGCAATCAGTTTGTCGGTGGCAACAAGCTGCCGACGAATTTGCGCGAAGAAATCGTGCGTGTCGATCACCGTTTTTCAGACAAGCTATCCGTGTTCGGACATTTGATCAAAGAAGCGGTCGATCAGCGCTACGGCACGACCCAGTGGAGCGGTGACAACGTGCCGACGATCGGGACACAGTTTAGCAATCCCGGTTATCACGGCGTGATTCATGCAACCTGGTCGATCAGCCCCACGCTGCTGAACGAGATTGCGTACAACCAGAACGGCAACGTGCTCGACCTCGTTCCGGCAGGTATCTCTGAGCGGCCGAGTGGACTGAACATCCCCGAGCTGTTTCCCGGTAACAACGGGAATCGTATCCCGTCCGTCAGCCTAGGCCAGATCGGCACGAATTACGACGTCGGAAGCTGGCCGTGGCATAACAAGGCAGACGACTACCAGGTTCGCGATGACCTTTCCTGGGTGAGGGGATCGCACCAGATCAAAATGGGCGCGAGCTGGGCGCTGTACAAGAAGGTGCAGGATCTGTTCGGGCAGACGCAGGGATCATTCAGTTTCAATGGCCAGTACACCGGTAACGACTTTGCCGATTTCCTTCTCGGACTTTCGAACTCGTATACCGAGCTGGCAGTGCAAGATAAGGGGTACTGGAACAATGTATCGCCGGCGGCGTACATTCAGGACAACTGGAAAGTCACACCGCGGTTAACGTTAAATCTCGGATTGCGCTGGGACGGCATTCCGCACACGTACGAAGCGCATAACCGGATGTCGAATTTTTATCCAGGGCTTTACGATCCGGCGAAGGCGGCGATTTTTGCCTCCAGTGACGCAAACACGATAGCAGCGAATAGCCCTGGTTTGGGTACAAGCCCGAATCCGATTCTGAAGGGGATTCCGTTTTACTTGAACGGTATCGGCATCGCAGGGCAAAACGGTATTCCTAAAGGACTGGTGAAAGATCAATGGCTCAACTTTGGGCCGCGCATCGGAGTCGCCTATAACCTTACGGACTCCGGCAAGACGGTTATCCGCGGCGGTTTCGGCATTATGTACGAGCGCATTCAGGGTAACGATATGTATAATGCCGGGCCGAACCAGCCATTCAGCGCGAGCGTCACGAATAATAACGTGATGTTGAGCAATCCGAACATCAGTCTGCAGACCGGAAGCGCCGTGCCGTCACCTGTAATTTCGGTGGGCAGCATCACCGGCCTGGCTTATACCGATTACAGGAGCCCCACAAGCTACCAATACAGCGTTGGCGTACAGCAGCAGCTTTCGCGCGATTCGGTGCTCTCGGTTGCATACGTCGGCAATCAGAACCGGCACCAGAACGATTACCGGCAGACCAACCTGCCGCCCAACGATCCTGCGGTTCTGGGATGCCTGATTAACGGCAATTCTTCGTGCCCGTACAACGCGACGGTCGGCTATCGCGGCTACAACTCGATTGTGATGGCTGAAAATGCCCAAAACGGACATTACAATGGCCTGCAGGTTGAATTGAGAGCAAAAATCCGTGACAACCTGACGCTGCAAACTGCTTATACGTTTTCGCGCGCGATCGATCCGGCAGGTACAGCGGCGAGCTTCGGCGGCGACCTCTATACGGTCTGGAATCCATATGACCGCCATTACGATTACGGCCCGGCCGGCAGCGACCGGACGCATATCGCGCTCGTAAACTTCATTTACGACTTGCCCTTCTTCCGGACGAGCCAGAGCGCAGTCACGAAGACCTTGCTCGGCGGCTGGACATTGTCTGGTATCGTGACAATGCAATCCGGCCTGCCGCTCTCAATGTCGTTAGGCGGTTCGCAGGGAAGTAACGGAATCGCGAATGCGACAAACCGGCCGGATCTGGTCGGTAAGGTCGACTATCCGCAAGCGGTTAGTGCGTGGTTCGATCCGAGCGCATTCGGCACACCTGCGCTGGGCGCTTGGGGCAACCTCAAAAGCGGCGCCGTGCGCGGCCCGGGACGCGACAACTGGAACCTTTCGATGTTCAAGAGGTTTGTGTTCAGCGAGACGCGCGGCAGTGCCTTCGAGCTGCGCGTCGAGACGTTCAATACCTGGAATCACACCCAGTTTAAGGACGTTAGCACAAGCCTGTCGTCGAGTAACTTCGGGCAGGTCACCGGGGTTTGGGATCCGCGCGTGTTCCAGTTGGGAGCGAAGCTGATTTTCTGATCAGGCTTCGTTGCCCGCGCTTACGATGCGGGGCTCGGTTTCCGGAATGCCGGGAGGCGAGCTCCGCTGGTGATCCTCAGCAACAGCAAGCGCCCAGCCGGCCAGCAACACCGCCGGGCTTGTGGGCGCTTTTGCATTTTTGAGTTCGCCGACTGTTGTCCAAACAATAACCTGATCGGGGCGCGAGATGCGGCTCACGATGGCGCAGGGCGTCTCTGCTGAAAGACCTTCGTTCAGTAACTTCTGAGCGAGCGGGCCGAGGTCGCTGCCCGGCATGTAGACAACGCGCGTGGGCGCAAGACCGTCGGGAGAATGTTCGCCGTTCGGTTTTTCGGCATGATGGCCGGTGACGAGCAGCACGCTTGAGGCAGCGTCGCGGCTGGTGAGCGACGCCCCGACCGCGGCCGCTGCTGCCGTGGCGGATGAAATGCCGGGTATGACTTCGTGGCGGATGCCGGCGAGTGCGAGGGCGGCGATTTCTTCTCCGGCGCGTCCGAAGATGAGCGGATCGCCGCTCTTCAGACGCACCACGCTCAGGCCGCGGCGGGCGCTGTCAACCAGTTTCTGATTAATTTCGGCCTGCGTGACGCGCTTTGCGCCGCAGCGTTTGCCGACGCTGACAACGAGGGCGTGGCCTTTGGCAAGCGCAAGCACTTCTTCGGAGACGAGATCATCGTGATAAATGACGTCGGCTGTTTCAAGCAGCGCGGCAGCTTTGCGCGTGAGGAGTTCGGGGTCGCCAGGACCTGCGCCGACGAGGTAGACGGTACTCGGTTGGGCGCTTGTCATTGCAGTTGGCGGCAGGGACAGGTTTCCGGATCGCAGACTTCGCGCCGCGCGAGTTCACGGAGTAAAGAAGTGCGCGCGGGACTGGGTTCCATAACGCGATTCACATGGCGCCGCAGTTCACCGAGCCGAGCCAGCCACGATCCGGTATCGGCCGGCAACGCTGCATCAATTTCCTGTTTCAGTTGCTGCGCGAAAGCGGGGCTCTCTCCGGCGGTCGAGATAGCGATCTGTAATGCGCCGCGCCGTACGATCGAGCCGAAATAGAAATCGCAGTAGGCGGGATCGTCAACCACGTTGACCAGCTTACCTGCGGCTATGGCTTCGCGATAGATGCGATGATTCAGCTCGGAATCGCTGGTGGCGGCGATCACGAACGGTGCGCCATCGAGATCGGATTTACGGTACGCGCGTTTGTGCAGAACGATGCGGGAATGGACGGCAAGCTCTTCGATCGCGGGCAGCGCTTGGCGCGCGACAACGCGCACGGCAGCACCGCATTCGATCAGGACGCGCAATTTTTCGAGCGCAATTTTACCGCCACCAACCAACAGGCACGGGCGGCCTTCCATTTTAAAGAAGACAGGAAGCAGCGGCGTCAATCGCCGACTCCGACCGGAACGCGCTCTTCGGCCCCGACTATTTCGCCGGCCAGCACGGCGCGCAAATCTTCGTTGCTGTGCCGGCGGAAGAAGCTTTGCAGGCCTTCGTTCGGCGCGCGCTGCTGCATGTATGTGCCGAGGAGCCGTTCAAGCGCTTCGGGCACCTCGTCGGCCGAGCAGCGATAGCTCAGCGGTCGGGCGATTGCGGCCTGCTCGCCGACACCGCCGCCAACAACGAACGAATACGCATCGACGAGCACTCCGTTTTGTTTGACCTTTTTGCCATCCATGCCGATGTCCGCTATCCAGTGCTGGCCGCAACTGTTGGGGCAGCCGGTGACGTGCAGCTTGAGCTGTTGATCGAAGGCTGGCAAGCGGACATCGAGCTCATCCACGAGCCAGCGTGCGAATTCTTTGGTTTCGGTGATAGCGAGTTTGCAAAATTCGGTTCCCGTGCAGGTGATAGCACCTCGCCAGAACGGCGAGCCTTCCACGCGCAATTGAATATCATGCAGCGCTTTAATCAACGGATCGATGTTCTGCTTCGGAATGTTCAAAAACAGCAGATTCTGCATGGTCGTCGTGCGCAGTTCGCCGTTGCCGAAGCGATCGGCGAGATCGGCCGCGGCTTCGAGCTGATCGCCGGTAACACGCCCGCGTAGAACCGCTGCGCCCAGATAGTAGAGATCTTCCTGCTTCTGCCGGTGCACGCCGATGTGGTCGCGTACGGCGCCGCTTGGGATCTCTTCATCGGGCGCCGGGTCGAGGCGGAAGCTCAGGCGGGCATGAACTTCGTCCAGGAAACGTTCAGCGGTCCAGCCTTCACGGAGGAAAAGATATTTCAGGCGCGCGCGTTCGCGATGCTCGCGCAGGCACTGCTGGTCGCGAAAGATTTCGGTGGTGGCGTGCAGCACCTCGAGCGCCCGGTCGACGGGCACGAAGGCATTCAGGCGTACGGCAAGATGCGGCTCGCTCGAAAGGCCGCCGCCGACACGTAACGAAAACCCGGTTTCGCTGCCGCGGCGCACGGGCGTGAGCGCAATGTCGTTGATCTCCGGGTAGGTGCACCAGACCGGGCATCCGGTAATGGAAATTTTGAATTTTCGCGGCAGGTTGTAGAAATCGCGATTGCCGGAAAGCATGCGATACGCCGCAAGCGCTACCGGAGACGCATCGAAGATCTCATTCTGCTGCACGCCCGCCAGCGGACAACCAGTCACATTGCGCACAACATCGCCACACGCTCCGCGAGACGACAACCCGACAGAAGCCAAGGTATCGATGGCATCGGGCAAACCTTCCACCGGGATCCAGTGAAGCTGGATGCTCTGGCGAGTTGTGATGTCTGCCAGATTGCGGCCCCATCTTTTACTAAGCGAAGCCAGCGCGCGGAGTTGAACCGAATTGATGCGCCCGTTCGGAACAGCCGTTCGGAGCATGAAGTACTCGGTCGCCTTTCCTTCGCCTCCTTTGCCCCCCAACGCTCCGGCGCCATCGCCTTGCGTATAAATGCCCCACCAGCGGAAATACAGGCTGGTCCATTCCGGCAGCACGCTGTCGCGGCCGTTGCGGGCGAAGGCGCGGATTTCCTCCAAAGCGTCCCAGGGATTTTTTTCGAGTTTGAGCCGCTCGACGCGCTGGGCTTTGGTCTCGGTCAAAGTGGTTTGCTGCTCCTTCCGGCGTGCGTTCCCCATATACGATAGGGATAGTAGGCTTTACCTCATTCTACCAGCATTTTGTCAAAAGGAAAGGCGGCCGAACGCCGGGCTGCTACCGAGACGATTTGCCCGGAACAAGCCGCTACACCTGTGCCGCACGACGCTGCCGGCCACTCAACAGATAGACCGCCGCGCGCAGTTCGAGCAGTGGATCAGGTGAAGGCTCAATTCCATCCACTCGCGGGACGGGATCGAAGATCATTTTCTTCTGCTCGCTGGCATTTTCCGGCGCAACCCCATCCAACACGAGCCGGCCCAGATCTACCTGCTGGCGCTCTTCCGGCCAATGCACCGTCGCATCATCAACAACATCGCTCTCGTCCGCCACCTGCACGAAAATACCGAACGCAACCGGTCCTTTACCGATGCGCTCGGAAATTTCATCGAACAGAAAGTTATCGCCTTTTTCTGCGAGCGTTTGGTTGCTCAGGTGCTCCACTCCGGCCTCGGGCACGATGCGATAGCGTCCGAACCGGCTCACACCATCCTTATTCACGAAGCGCATCGCCGTTACGCCGAAATACTTCTCCGTCGCAAAGCTCGCCGGCGCAGGCTTTGGAGTTTGCACAAACGCCAGCGCCTTCGGATGAGTAGCGAGAAAGCTCTCGATTTGATTCGAGGCGAGGGCGCGCAGCATCTCGAGAAACTCGGCCCCGGTGCGTGTCGGAAAGCCGTCGGTCGAGTGGCTGACGATATCCGTGTGCACGTGCTCTGCGAGATGAAAGCGGATCGCCATTCCGCGCGGATTGGCATTCGGATCTTTATCCGGAATGAGCGGTAAACCGGTCGAGTTCGAAAAACGCACCGAGACCGGCGTCGACGCGTGCACCACATGGGGCGCCCGCGTAAGCGAAGCGGCTCCTGCTGCCGGCGTAAATATGCCGGTCAACAAAAGCCCCTTCGCGTGCGCCGGGCGAAACCCGGGATGCGGGCCGAACAGCTTCTCGAACTCCGCCAGCAGATCTTCGCTCAATCGAATCAACTTCGGGTCATCCGGCAGCGGCATGACTGGTCATTTCTCCGGCAACCGTATGGCTGATTCCGCCTCGTTCGGTGTATGAGCAAACTCCGGATGCTGATTCACCGTCAGGAACTTTTCGACGCGCGCCCGGTAATCCGGATCGGCCTTTTCAAAATGCGTCAATTGCAGTTTCTGAATGCGCTCCGGCACCTGGCCGAGACTCTGCGCAATGTTCTGGCATAGGCGGTTCTTCGCGCCCTCGTCCAGCACCTTGCGATAGAAGATACCGACCTGCGAGTAATCGTCATTGCCTTCGCGGTGGTCATAGCGTCCGGCCGCTTCGCCCGAGAGGCGGATCGCGCGATCGCGATAGCTGTGATTCTCCTTCGGTCCATCGAAGCTGTTGGGCTCGTAATTCGGGAGGGCGCCCATATTGCCGTCAAAACGCATGGCGCCGTCGCGGTTGTAATTATGCACCGGACACTTCGGCGCATTCACCGGCAGCGTTTCATAATTCGTGCCCACCCGGTAACGGTGGGCATCCGGATAGGAAACGAGCCGCGCCTGCAGCATTTTGTCGGGGCTGTAGCCCATACCCGGCACGATGTTTACCGGATTAAAAGCCGCCTGCTCCACTTCCGCAAAGTAGTTCAACGGATTTCGGTTTAATTCGAGCACACCCGCTTCAATCAGCGGATATTCGGCGTGCGGCCAGACCTTAGTCAGGTCGAACGGATTGTATTTGAACTTGCCGGTCTCGTTTTCCGGCATGACCTGGATGTATACGGTCCACTTCGGGAAATCGCCTTTCTCGATGGCGTGGTACAGGTCGCGCTGCGCATAATCGGGATCGGAGCCGGCCAGTTCTTCAGCGCGCTTTGCATCCAGGTTCTTGACGCCCTGCTGCGTCTTGAAGTGCCACTTCACATAAAACAGCTCGTTTTTGGCATTGATCAGCGAAAACGTATGGCTCGAATAGCCGTTCATGTGCCGGTAGCCGTCCGGAATGCCGCGATCACTAAACAAAAAACTCACCTGGTGCAGCGACTCGGGCGAAAGCGACCAGAAATCCCACATCATCGTCGCCGCTTTGAGATTCGTCTGAGGCTCGCGCTTCTGGGTATGAATGAAATCACCGAACTTAAGCGGATCGCGGATGAAGAAGATCGGGGTATTATTTCCGGTCATGTCCCAGTTGCCTTCTTCCGAGTAAAACTTAACCGCAAATCCGCGCGGGTCGCGCGCCGTATCGGCCGATCCCCTTTCGCCGCCCACAGTCGAAAAACGTGCAAATGTCTCGCAGGCATTACCGACCCTGGCAAACAGTTTTGCGCTGGTGTAACGCGTCATGTCATTCGTGACAGTGAAACGCCCGTACGCGCCCGAACCCTTGGCATGAACCACGCGCTCGGGAATGCGCTCGCGGTTGAATTGCGCCATTTTTTCAAAGAGCAGATAATCTTCAATCAGCAGCGGTCCGCGCGCGCCGGCTGAAATCGAGTTCTGGTTATCTCCGACCGGCCGTCCGGCATTCGTCGTCAATGTCGGGGCGTTCTTGTCATGGCCGTTCGCACTGTTCTTTTCAGACAAATGAATCCTCTCCTTAATGTGTGCTGTGGGAAAAAATTTGTGTTGTGGAAAATCGAGTCTGCTTCAACAGATGCCTCACCGCGGCATCCGGATTCTCGAATTCGCCATTATTGCATCGGCAGAAAAAACGATGCGGCTCCGTGCGAGATAGAATGACCTCCGAACATGCTATGAGATCGCGATTCGCCTGGCTCGCATTGGTTCCGCTGAACGCCATGCTTCTTCCGGCGCAGAGTGGAGTGCCGCTCCAGCCGTTTGTGCAGCAAGTACATCAGGTGCAAACAACGCTCGCCTATCTCGGGCAGCCCTTGTCTGCGAGTGATCAGAATGCGATCAGCGCTCTCGCCTCTAAGACCGACGAACGGGCAGCGGTTGCGGGCCTGCAGGAAATTCTCGACAAGTACGTGCTCGCGATTGTCGACATCAATCCGGAGAGCCGTGTGAAAGTGCGCCCTGGCACGGCAAAGCGCGAGCTGGTGGAGGCCGGCACGCGCATCTTCCTGGTAAAAGTCAGCAACAGTGCGGGGGTGACTGCGCCGCTTCGTGCCACGAGTCCGAATGCGCTGCCTGTTTACGTTCCTTCGAATGGAAGCCCCGAACCTGCCAAAGAGATTTCGCCAGCCGATGTCCGGGACCGGTGGATGGATCTCGAGATGTATGACAAAGATCCCATGTCCGAGCGTCTTTCCGGTCTGCCGCTCGAGTATAGAATTCTGGAAATCTACAGCCGCGACCGCGGACAACGCTCGGCAAAGATCGGCTTCGACGTCGGGCAGGGCACGCAGGACATCGGCTTCCGCAATGAAATGACGGTTCTGTTCAACGCCCTGCCGGCGCATCCGCTCCGCCTGCGCGTCGCCGATGAAAACGGCTCGCCATCGGTAGCAGCGTTCACCGTTCGCGACAGTTCGGGCCGACTCTATCCGAATCCCTCGAAGCGCCTGGCTCCGGACTTTTTCTTTCAGCCGCAGGTCTACCGCGCCAGCGGGCAATCGATTCTGCTCCCGGAAGGCACATACCGGGTCACGGCGTCGATGGGGCCTGAATATCATGCGCAAACGAAGACGGTCAAAGTGAGCGCCGCCGGCCCGAACGAAATATCGTTTGCACTCGAGCGCTGGATCGATCCCTCAAAATACGGCTGGTATTCGGGCGACCATCACGTGCATGCGGCCGGTTGCTCGCACTATCAGAACCCGAGCGAAGGCGTGAAGCCGGAGGACATGATCCGGCAGATTCAGGGCGAAAAATTGAATGTGGGATCGGTCTTGACCTGGGGGCCCTGCTACTACTATCAGAAGCAATTTTTTACGGGCAAAGACAATCCGCTGTCCGCACCCCATCAGCTCATGCACTACGATCTGGAAGTTTCCGGCTTTCCGTCGAGCCATGCCGGGCACCTGGTTTTGCTCGGTCTGAAAGACCAGGATTACCCGCACTGCGTGCGCATTGAGCAGTGGCCTACCTGGGACCTGCCCATCCTGCGCTGGGCGAAATCGCAAGGAGCGCTCGCCGGCTTTGCGCATTCCGGCTGGGGGCTCGAAGTGAAATCGCGCGATCTTCCCAACTACGAGATGCCGGGCTTCGACGGTATCGGCGCCAACGAATATATCGTCGATGTGACCTATGCGAATGCAGTCGATTTCATTTCCGCTGCCGACACGCCTTATGTATGGGAGCTCAATATCTGGTATCACACGCTCAACGTCGGATTCCGCACACGCATCTCCGGCGAGACGGATTTTCCCTGCATTACGGATGCGCGGGTAGGTCAGGGCCGCGTCTATGCCAAGGTCGATGGGACGCTCAGTTACAGCAACTGGGTCAACGCTCTACGCGCCGGGCGCAGCTACGTTTCCGATGGCCGGACTCACCTGATGGATTTCAAAGTAAACGGTGTTGATGTGGGAACGAAAGAAAGCGAAGTGAAGCTGGCGGGAAGCGCAACGGTGCACGCGCGCGTGAAGGTATCCGGTTATCTTTCTTCCGAGCGCGGCGCGGAAGGAGAACCAGCGTGGATGACCCCTCTCGGCAATCGCGGGAACAGGCATCCCGAGAAGGCGGTAAACATTCACGATCGCCCGCTCGATAAAGAGCCCTACTGGCACATCGAGCGGGCCCGCATCGGAAATACGCGCCAGGTGCCGGTCGAGCTGGTGATGAACGGGAAGCCGATTGCGCGCAAAAATGTGACAGCGGATGGCAGCGTGCAGGATATCGCCTTCGATGTGCCGGTCGAGCAAAGCAGTTGGCTGGCCGTACGGGTTCTA
>DATBGM010000055.1:0-9632 GCA_036557945.1 Bryobacteraceae bacterium
CATAAAGTTGAACGGCTTCCGGATCGCGGAGCACGTTGTCCGCACCGCCTCTAAGTCCGGCAAGCCAGGGGCGAAGAGCACGTCGGCTCCGACATTCTCAAACGCCTGCAGCCGGCGGATTGTGTCGTCCAGGCTCGGCGCGGCATACAGCAAATTGTGGGCGCGCGCCGTCACCAGGAATGGAAAGGAAAGCTTTCGAGCCGTTTCGGAAGCGGCTGCAATTCTCTCCACCGCGAGTTGAAACTCATACAGCGGACGGGCGGGATCGCCGGTCGAGTCCTCGATGGTGCATCCGACCAGTCCCGATTCGGCTGCAAGCCGGATGGTCTGCGCCACGGTTTCGGGCGAATCACCAAACCCGTTTCCCAGATCGGCTGAAACCGGCAAATCAGCCGCATCGACGATCAAGCGAACGTGCGCCAGCGTTTCATCGCGAGTGAGTGCGCCGTCCCGTCTGCCTGCACTGCAAGCCGCGGCAGCGCTTGATGTCGCGAGCGCCTGAAAGCCCAAACCCGCGAGAATGCGCGCCGACGCGATATCCCACGGATTTGGAATGACGAACGTTCCAGGGCCGTCGTGAAGCGCAAGAAAACGTGCCGCTTTTTCGGCTTGTGTGCAGCTCATGCTATCTCCTGTCCGATTTTCGATTCCTTGCACTTCGCGGCGATCATCTCTGCGATCGGTATGGCCGAAGTCGCGGCTGGTGACGGCGCGTTGCAGACGTGCAGCATACGTTCCGTCTGCACAAAAAGGAAATCATGCACGAGTGTTCCATCGCGCAGCACCGCCTGGGCGCGAATTCCGGCCGGTTCCGGCGCTAGATCGTCTACCGTCAGCGATGGGCAATATTTTCTGCACTCCTCCAGATACGCGTGCTTGGAAACTGAATCCCGTATCTCGCGCAGGCCGGATTTCAGGTGCGCCCCGATGGTCTTCCAGAAACCCGGGAATACCGCGTACTCGCTCACATCCCTAAAATCAAAAGAAAATTTGGGATAGCCTTCGCGCGCAAGGCCCAACACTGCATTCGGTCCGACCGTCACGCCGCCGTCGATCATGCGCGTCAGATGAATCCCCAGGAACGGCAGATTCGGATCCGGAATCGGATAAATTAAATGCCGGACAATTCCATTGTGCGCCGCCGGGAGCCGATAATATTCGCCGCGAAACGGAACGATCTGATGATCGATTTTGCAACCCGCCATGCGTGCCAGCCGGTCCGATTGCAGCCCGGCACACACGATGAGCTGCCGCGCGCTCCATCGCCGCTCACCCGCGGTGATCGCCACGTCCGCCGCGCCCTCCAGGATTGCATTCACTCGGACACCAAACTCGATTTCTCCGCCCGCCGCGCGAATCTTGTCCGCCATTACTTCCGCAACGCGCCGGTAACTCACAATTCCAGTAGATTTCACAAACAGCGCGCCCACGCCGGTAATATTCGGCTCGCGGCGCCGCAATTCCGCCGCATCCAGACGCTCCACCTCCACCTGATTGGTATGCGCCCGCTCGAACAGCGCATCCATGCGAACCCGCTCCAACTCATTCGTCGCCACCAGCAGCTTGCCGCAAACGTCATACGGAATTCCATTCTCGTCACAGAAGTTTTTCGTCGCTTCGGCCCCGCGCCGGCACAGCTCAGCTTTCAAACTCCCCGGCGCATAATAGATTCCGGAGTGAATGACGCCGCTGTTATGCCCCGTCTGATGCCGCGCTACGCCGTCTTCTTTTTCCAGAACAACGAGCCTGGCTCCCGGCTGTCTCTTCAGCAGCTCCCAGGCGCTCGCCAGCCCGACGATGCCGCCGCCAATCACACAGTAGTCAAATGTCATCGACCTTGAATTCAAAGGAATATCATTTCTAAAAACAAGGAAGACCAGCGACAATGAAAAAGCTCGCGCTCATGCTATTGACAGCCTCGGCAATTACCGCGCAGACAGGCAAACTCCGCATCATCGCGTTCGGAGCGCATCCGGACGACTGCGACATCCGTGCAGCCGGTACCG
Organism: Bryobacteraceae bacterium; assembly: GCA_036557945.1. Taxonomy (GTDB): domain Bacteria; phylum Acidobacteriota; class Terriglobia; order Bryobacterales; family Bryobacteraceae; genus Bog-105. The sequence goes on from DATBGM010000055.1 coordinate 2,007, forward strand.
CCGCACTTTGGGCGAAAATGGGACACGCCGTCAAATTCGTGTCCGTTACCAACGGCGACGTCGGCCACCAGATCATGCATGGCCCCGAACTCGCTGCGCGCCGCCTTGCCGAAGCGAAAGAATCCGCACGCCGCTTAGGCATTGAATACGATGTCCTCGGCAATCATGACGGAGAACTTCTTCCTTCTCTCGAGGTCCGCAAGCAGATCATTCGCGAAATCCGCCAGTGGAACGCAGATGTCGTGCTCGCACCGCGTCCTAATGATTACCATCCCGATCACCGCTACACCGGCGTTCTCGTGCAGGATGCCGCTTACATGGTCGTCGTACCTCATTTGATCCCCGAAGTGCCTGCTATTCGCAAAAATCCTGTTTTCCTTTATTACCAGGACCATTTTCAGCGCCCGAACCCTTTTCGCCCCGATATTGCGGTCGATCTCGATTCCGTCATCGATCAGAAAATCAACGCGCTCGATGCTCACGTCTCACAGTTCTATGAATGGCTGCCGTGGGTCGACGGCAAACTGGACCAGGTACCAAAAGATTTGCAGGAGAGAAAGATCTGGTTGAAACACGAACGGGCGCCGGCCCCATCTCCTGCCGTTCGCGCAGCGCTGGTCAAATGGTACGGCGCGGAAAAAGGCAATGCCGCTCGTTACTACGAAGCGTTCGAGATCTGCGAATACGGAGCCCAACCCGACGAAAGTCAGATTCGCCGGCTGTTTCCCATGCTGCGTTGACTCACAGTCCCGACTGCACTCGCGAATCTGCTAGCTTGAAGCGAATGCCTCAAGATCTCGAGAAGCTCCGCGGCGAGATGGAATCCTATCTCCGTCAATCCGGAATAACGGTGTTCCATGGATCGCATCGCATGCTCGACGCTCTCTTTCAAGTGACCTGGGACGTCGAGCGTCACGCCGACTTTCACGAATTTATCGATGCGGCCCGCTCCGCCGGAATCAAGCTGATCGTCTTCAGCCAGCATGCTTTCTCGCTCGATCAGATCGACAACGCGCTGGATCAACTCGACGCTTGCGAATTCACGCGCGAAGAAAAACGGCAATATGAAAGCCGGTTGCGTCAATTGCAGACATATGAAGGCTTCACTTCTTCGCTCGAGCTCTCGTTCGTTCTGGATGGACGTGTCTATTCCTTCGAGCAACACACCGACTGGTACGAAGTCTTCACGGATATTCTCGGCGAGCTCGATGCCGCGACCGAAGAGGAAACGGAAAGCGAAGACGGATCGCTCGGCGGCTACTTCTCGAACAACTAAATGCCGAAGTTGGAGACCGCTCGCTGGCTCAAGCCCGAGGTTCGCGCCGATGCTGTCTGTTCGCTTGAGCGTGCGCTGCGAGTGCATTCCATTGTCGCTACCATTCTCGCCGCGCGCGGCTACACGGATCCCGCTGCCGCGAACGAATTTCTCAACCCCGAACTCGACCAGCTCTGTGATCCTCTGCTCCTGCGCGGCATGGACACCGCCGTCGTGCGGCTCTGGACCGCCATTCGCAAGCGCGAGCCCGTCCTACTCTACGGCGACTACGACGTCGATGGCACTTGCTCTATCGTCGTTCTGAAAAAAACGATTGAAATTCTCGGCGGCCAGGCGGATTTTCACGTTCCGCACCGTTTGAAGGACGGCTACGGCATGCGCAGCGAAATTATCTCGCGCGCCGCCGAAACCGGTGTGCGCCTGATCGTGAGCGTCGATACAGGGATACGTGCGAATGAAGTCGTGCGCCACGCCAACAGCTTGGGCATCGAAGTCATCGTCACCGATCATCACCTCCCCGAAGCTGAGCTGCCGCCCGCCCTTGCCGTACTGAACCCGAACCGGCCGGATTGTCTCTACCCGAACAAGAGTCTATGTGGGGCAGGTGTGGCATTGAAGCTCGTTCAGGCGTTGCTCGCATCGAGCGATCTCGCCCAGAGCCGCCGCGCCGCCCTGCTCGATTCATTTCTCAAGCCGGTTGCTATCGCGACGGTGGCCGATATTGTTCCGCTTACTGGCGAGAATCGCGTGATCGTCAAGCGCGGACTCTCTGGCCTTCAGCGGGTTCGTAATCCCGGATTAAAGGCGCTGCTCGCAGTGGCCGGATTCGAAGAAGGCGAAACACCGTCCGCCCACCAGGTCGCCTTTCGCCTCGCACCGCGCATTAACGCCGCCGGGCGCATGGCGAGCGCGCGCGATGTCGTCGAATTGTTTCTCACGGATGATCCCGGCCGTGCGCAAACACTCGCCGAACAGCTCGATCGTCTCAACAGCGAGCGCCAGCAGGTCGAGGCGGAAATCGTGGAAGCCATTCTCAAACAGTGTGAGGAACAGCCACTACCGGATGACTGCGCCGCGCTTGTTTTCGCGGGAGCAGGCTGGCACCTCGGCGTCCTCGGCATTGTCGCCAGCCGACTTGTCGAACGTTTCATGCGGCCTGTTTTTGTACTCAGCGAATCCGGCGAGCTGGATGACGATGGCGCGCCGTACCTGTCCGGCTCCGGCCGCAGCATCCCCGCTTTTCATCTGCTCGAAGCACTCGAGAGCATGCCCGAGCTGTTCAAGAAATTTGGCGGCCACCGGCAGGCTGCCGGACTTACGCTGCGCGGTCAAGCCGTCGAAGATTTCCGGTTTCGCTTCGATCGGTTTGCGGCCGCGCGTCTCACACCCGACGATTTCCGTCCGCAGTATTCGATAGACGCCGAAGTGGCTTTGCCCGATCTCACCGATGCATGTGCCACGCAGATCCTTTCGCTGGGACCATTCGGTTTCGGCAATCCCTCTCCGCTTCTGTGCGCGGCCGGTGTGCAAGTCGCCGCGTCCCCAAAATCGTTGAATGGAGGCAAACACCTCACCGTCCCGCTCCGGCAACACGGCCGGACACTTTTCTGTAAGGCCTGGAATTTTGCGCATCGCGCCGACATCTTTCAAGCAGGCGCAAGCATTGATGTGTTGCTCCAACTGGAGGACGATCCGTTCTCCCGGCGTCGCGGTTATGGTTCCTGGTGTATCACGATCAAAGACGCACGGGCGGCTTAGCTCTCCTGCACGTTTTTCATATTCCCGACGCGGTACCAGCGATAGCCATACGGTTCGAGCAACACGCGATGTTCGCCCGCCGCATTCGCCCGGCTATGATTCTCGGCAAGCAGATTGATCAGCGAGCAATCGTTTTCGCTGCCCGCTTGGGCTTTGAACTTGATCTCGCGCGGCAAAGCGCTCAAGTTGTGCAAAAAAATGACAAAGTTGCCGAGCCACTCGTAGCACATGCCGAAAACCTGCGGCGTGCCGGTCTTTAGGAACGTAAAGTCTCCCCAACCGATCTCCGGAACCTCTTTTCGCATGCGAATGATGCGCTCCATCCAGTTCAACAACGAGTTCGGGTCGCGCCGCTGCTCGGCAACATTCACATGTTGGTAACTGTAAGGCCCGGCGCCAATCAGCGGCATGACTGGTTTTTCGCTACTGGTGAATCCGCCCTGGGCTTCGAGCGACCACTGCATCGGCGTGCGCGCGCACTCGCGCTCCGGGAGCCGCAGGTTATCTCCCATACCAATTTCATCGCCGTAGCGGATCACTGGGGTTCCCGGCAGCGTCATCATCAGGCTATAGGCGAGTTCGATCCTGCGGCGATCGCCTTCGAGCATAGGAGCCAGCCGCCGGCGGATTCCCCGTCCATACAACTGCATCTCCGGCTCCGGTCCGAATGCTTCAAATACTTTCTGCCGCTGTTCCTCGCTCAAACGGCCTAGATCGAGTTCATCATGATTACGCAGAAACTGCCCCCACTGGGCTGTGGCTGGCCGCTCCTTGGTTTGCTTCAGAGCTTTGATCAAGGGTCGGCAATCCGCACCCGCCATGGCGTAGAACAAGTTTTGATTCACCTGAAAATTGAACATCATCTGCAAGCGCTCGCCTGTCGAACCGAAATATTGCAAATCGCTTTTGGGCAGAACGTTCGCTTCCGCCAAAATGATGGCGCCGCCCTCGCGCCAACTCAAAAATTCGCGGAACTCTCGCAGCATTTCATAATGCTCCTTGGGCTGCTCGGTCGCCTCCGGCCCTTTTTCGGCAATTACAAACGGCACGGCATCCATGCGAAAACCAGAGACGCCCAGCTGGATCCAGAAGCCCATGATCTTCAGAATTTCTGCGCGCACTTCGGGATTTGCTGTATTCAAATCGGGTTGGAATTCATAGAAGCGGTGAAAATACCATTCCTTCGCTTGCTCGTCGCGGGTCCAGGTGGAACGCTGCACGCCTGGAAATACTACGCCATCGTGCATGTTTGGCGGCTTCTTCTTCGACCAGACATACCAGTTGCGATACTTCGAATCGGGGCTGCGCCGCGCCTCCCGAAACCAGCTATGCTCATCTGACGTATGGTTCACCACCAGGTCGATCAGAACGCGCATACCCCGCTGCTCGCAGCCGCGCGTGAACTCGACAAAATCGCCCAGGGTTCCGTAACGTGGATCGACACCGTAATAATCGCTGATATCGTAGCCGTCGTCTCGCTGCGGCGAGGGCTGAAATGGCATCAGCCAGATCGCCGTCACGCCGAGGCCCTGCAGATAGTCGAGCCTGCGCATCAGACCTTTGAAATCGCCGACGCCGTCCCCGTCCGAATCCATGTAGGTTTCTACTGACAGGCAGTAGATGACGCCGTTCTTGTACCAGAGATCGTTAATCATTTTGGAATTTTCGCCTCGCTGAAAAACGCGGGCTCATCCTTTTGGAATCTTCGCCTCGCTGAAAAACGCGGACTCATCCTTTTGAAATCTTCGCCTCGCTGAAAAACGCGGGCTCATCCTTTTGAAATCTTCGCCTCGCTGAAAAACGCGGGCTCATCCTATCGCGCCAGCCACCACCGGCGAAACGCCAGCCACTGCTCCCCTCCAGCACGCTTCAACAACTTTTTCGCATTCCAGAAAGCGGCTTCGCGCGCCAGCGTCGCTCGATCGCGCATAGCAAAGAGCCGGGCGCGTTCGGGCGGTGAATCGCGCTGCAATCCGAAGCGCCCGCAAATAGCGAAGTCGCCGTTGCGTACAACACGGACGCTGGGTTCCGAGTTGAAGAGCACGCGAATGCCTGCCTGGCGCGCGAATTCCGCGACACGCGTTGAATAGAAACCGCCCGGCACGGACGCGGTGTCCACCGTCGCTCCCAAGATTTCTTCCAGCGCCTGCACACTGGCGCTCCATTCGCGGCTCAATTGCACATCATCGAGATGCGAAATCCGCGCGGGATGAGAGCAGGAATGCGAGCCGACAACATGCCCGCGCGCGGCCAGCTCGCGAATTCCGGCTGTGTCTAAAAATCCGTTAGTCCCGATCCGGCCGGTCGTGATGAAGAAATGGCCCTTCCAGCCGCGTCCGTCCAGCATATCGGCTGTCGAAAGCGCGCTCGCGCCGCCGTCATCGAACGTCAGCAGCACGGGAATAGGCGGACCGCATCCCTTTTGCATTACATCGCTAATCGTGCAATCCGGAACGTTACCGGTCGTCGCGATCGCATCCAGGTGTCTTTTAAAATCGTCCGGCGAGAGCTTATAGATCTCCGCATCTGCACTGGTAAAACCGCTTTCCCCGGAGCGCGCGCTCTCGATCACGTCGTGATAAAGCAACGTGATTGCCTTCATCGCGCCTCACGTGCTGCCGCGCGCTTCCAGGCCAGATAACGCGTCAACCACGGTTGCCCCCATGCCGCTGAATCGCGCCCTTCCGTGGAGATTGTCTTCGCTTCGCCGCGATAGATCTCTTCCAGTTTGGCGCGGATCCCGTCCAGATTCTCGAAAACGACGCGGTCTTGAATCACAATGTGCGATTCCTTGCGCTCTTCATAACGATACGTGAAGTATCCAAAAACGGGGCCGGTATCCACTCCTTTGTCGATTCGCAGTAGGGTCATGCCGACGCGATCCAGATCACGCCGCGAAAGCGCCCAAAAACAGCCATGCGCATTGCGATACTCCGGACACACTCCCGGATGCATCACGAACGTGCCCGTTTTGGGAATGCTGAAAATCCGTTCGGCAAGAAGCGTCTTGCAACGCGCAATGACAATATCGGGCGCTGCATCGCGAATGAACTTCTGGCTCTCCGGCGAATTCGGACTGGCGGTGATTAATTCCGGGGCGTGGTGCTGCGGATACCGCCCTTCAAGTTTACCGAGCAACTCCTGCTCTTTTTGAGCATCGGAGGCCGCGAGCCTCAATTTGTAGTACAGCCGGAATGCCAGAACATCGAAAAAGCGAATCAGTCCAATGCGCTTGATCTCGCGCTTGATACGCGCGCGCATCCGGCTCGCCTCTTCCCGGATAACGACAACTCCTGCAAAGTCCGAAAAGGAATTGAGCCAGCGTGCCATGCCAACCCGATTGAGCACCTCGTCTTCATGACAAATTAAGAGGGTCCGCATGCCTCCGCGCTCTTCATTTTACAAGCCGGTCGGCGCAATTACCAGCTCATGGCGGAGTGCCTCGTGAAGCATCGGCCAAGCCAGCGGGCACTTACAGCCGCGCGCGCTGCCACGCTTCGATGAAATCTTTGCCATGAAATCGTATCGTACGTGCATCCACAATTTCGGCGCCCGGCTTTAAAGCGGCATCCGGTATAAGCGCGTGCCGACTCGTGTACTCAATCTCGATCGTGACCGGACCGTCCACCCGGTACGGTCTGACCTTGTCGATCTTTGCCATTGCGGCGCTCGCGCCTTCGTGGATCGACCGCCGCGCGGCCTCCGCCGAAAGCGATATACAGGAATAATTATCGATTCCTTCTTTGACCACCGCCACTTCGGCATCCGGTTCGATTATCTTCAGTTGCTCAGCGGCAGCTCGATCGCCACTTAGAAAAATAACGGGCGTGTTAAACCAGCCGGCCAGAGCGGCCCTGGTTTCAATCTCCCCAACGGGCGCGCCGTTCATAAGCAGGTTCTGAATGCCGAGCGAACTATAGCTGTGGGCCATCACTCCAGCGGGCGTGTTTGCCCGCGCGTGTTGACCTACAAATGCAACGGCCGAATAACGCCGCTCCATCAGCATGGTCGCCGGGAGTGCACCCATTATGAGATGTGCTCGCGAATCGATCGTCAGCGCGGAAAGCGTTGCGCTCCCATCGTGGCCATCCCAAACGAACACATCCGATGCTCCACCATCGAAAAAACCTGCAACCGCACTGTTGATCTCGCCTGTCAGCAGTTGCTCCATCTCGCGATTCTTCGGATCGGTCTGCTCCTGCCTGCAGATGCCCGCCACGCCTTCGGCATCGGTGATGAGAAAGACAGTTTTCGGTTGAGCAAGCGCAGATAAGGCCGAGACGAGCGCCAGCAATGCACTCTTCATTTCGTGTGCAAGTTTATCGCATGCTTACAAGCCGTGCCATGGCGCGTGGCTGTAGCGACACAAAAACCCGGCGCGCCGCTCCTGCGCTGTACGCCGCCAAAGCGCAATTACTCGGTCCGCTGCATGAGTTCGATTCGATTTCCAAACGGATCACGGACATATACGCGGTCGTAGCCTTGAAGCGGTTGATCCTCGTAAGGCTCGTATCCGCTTTGCTTCAGTAATGCGATCAATGAGCGGAGATCGTCGACCAGGAATGCCGGATGCGCTTTTCGAGCTGGCGAGA
>DATBGM010000056.1:0-22435 GCA_036557945.1 Bryobacteraceae bacterium
CTTTCAAAATGAGCATATCCAAGGTTCCGGGTAATATCTCGGCAGTCTTCGGCAAACGAGACGCTCTCCTTGTCTAACTAGGAGTATACTGCTACTCTCCTAGTTATACAAGAGGACTGTCAGGAAGCAATACGAAACCAATCTGCGCGCGAGGTCGGAACGGCATCGGCCCGTTACCGGCCAAATTCTTCCGGCATTTCGGGCAGCGGGCCGTGGATCTCGATTGCGTGCCGCTCAGCCAGCGCCATCAATCGCTCCATATCGGGCGGGCGAGGAGGCTCCGAGATGGGTGTCGCCTGATCCGCAACAAATCGCTCGAACCCGGCCGGAGTGCACATCACAAGCATCCTGGCCGGACGCTCGCCGATCGTCTTGAACCCGTGCGCAATCTCGCGCGGCCCGTACACAAAACCACCTGGCCCAGCCTGCAGCCACTCGCCGCCGCACACGAACGCCACTTTCCCCTCCAGCACATAGAAGTACTCGTCCTCCCTGTGGTGCGTATGGTAGGGCGAGCCGAATCCCACCGGCATATCCCAGTGCTCGATCATTCCGAACGCTCCATTCGTCGTTTCGCCCGGCGCCCTCGTCAGCGTAGGAACGCCCAGAAATCGGTAGCCGGTATCTTCTCTGGTATTGAGATAAGGTTGTTGCATCGCGATCATTTTAGTCTTTTTGTCGATGGCGCCGGGTCACGACACAAACCGGAAGTCGGATTCCGATCGGACTCTCCAGCACCCAGCAGCATGAGTTGAACGAGGTGGCAAGCCGCCGCTCGCCCTGGCGAATGCTGTTTTAGACTACTGGTTCACGGCACTGCGTTCTTCGTTGTGGTGGCGCACGTCGATGCCCTTCACTAAGAACAGCACGTCTTCAGCGATGTTGGTAGCGTGATCGGCGATGCGCTCCAGATTGCGGATCACGGACAGCAGATACAGCGCTTGCGAAATCTGCTGCGGATTTTTTTCCATGAAGCTCATGAGCTCATGGAAGCTGGCGGTGCGCATATTGTCGACGGCGTCATCGGAGGCGAGCACGCTGCGCGCCAGTTCGGGATCGCGATTGACAAAGGCGTCAAGTGCTTTACGGACCATTCCCTGGGCCAGGCCGGCGATGTGGGGAATATCGATCAGCGGGCGGATGTGCGGCTCGCGAATTAATGCGAGTGCGCTCTGGGCAATGCTCACGGAAAGATCGCCCATGCGCTCGAGATCGTTGTTGATCTTGATAGCGGCTGTGATCAGGCGCAGATCGATGGCGAGCGGCGCCTGCAGGGCGAGCAGGCTGATGGCCATGTCGTCGATCTCGATTTCGAGCTGGTTGACTCGATCCTCGTTGCGCAGAACCTGCTGTGCGAGGTCTTCGTTCTTCTCGACAACTCCCTGCACGCTGCGGTAGATGGCGCTTTCCACGAGCGCGCTCATCTCGAGCAGCTTTGCCTTCAGTTTTTCCAAGTCGTGTTCAAAATGGCGCAAAATAATGCCTCATTATCAGCCAAAGCGGCCGGTGACGTAGTCCTCAGTCTCTTTCTTGCTCGGATTCTGAAAGATTTTGCGCGTGTCGTCGAACTCGATCAGGCGGCCGAGAAGAAAAAAGCCGGTAATATCGGCGAGCCGTGCCGCTTGCTGCATGTTGTGGGTGACGATGACGATGGTCGTCATCTCTTTCAGTTGAAAAAGCAGCTCTTCGATCTTGAGCGTGGCGATCGGATCGAGGGCGGAGCAGGGCTCATCGAGCAGAAGCACTTCGGGCTCGACGGCAAGAGCGCGCGCGATGCACAAACGCTGTTGCTGGCCGCCGGAAAGCGCGGAGGCGGGCTTATGCAGCTTGTCTTTTATTTCACTCCAGAGAGCAGCGTGCGTGAGGCTTCGCTCAACCGCCTCTTCGATGAGGGACTTCTTGCGAATGCCGTTGACGCGCAGGCCGTAGGCCACGTTGTCGAAGATCGTCTTGGCGAACGGATTCGACTTCTGAAAGACCATGCCGACGCGGCGGCGCACGTCGGTTACGTCGAGCGAGAGGAGATTTTCGGAATCGAGCAGCAGTTCGCCTTCGACCCGCGTGTTGCGCACCGTTTCGTTCATACGGTTCATGGTCCGCAGGAAAGTCGATTTGCCGCAGCCCGAGGGCCCGATGAACGCGGTGACGCGGTTGGCCGGAATTTCGAGGCTGATATCGTGCAGCGCCTGAAAGGCGCCATAAAAGAAATTGATCTCACGGGCGGCGAGTTTACTCGCGGGCAGCGGCTTTGGCACGGGCGTTTCGCGCGGAAGAGAGGCTGCGGGGTGCATCAGTTGCTGTCCGAAAGAGGCCACGAGCGCTTATCTCCTGGAGGACGCCGGTCCTCTGGCAATGATCATTCTAGCGGTTATGTTGACCAGCAGAATCAAAAAGAGAAGCACAAAACCGGCTGCCCAAGCCTGCTGGTGAAGGTCTTCATCGGGCGCGATGGCGTAGTTGTAAATCATAACGGGTAGCGTGGCAATAGGCGCGAGCCAGCCTTTGCTCCAGAACATGTTGCCGAGAGCCGTAAAGAGCAGCGGCGCCGTTTCCCCCGCCACCCGCGCGAGATTCAACATGAGGCCGGAAGCGAGACCTGAAACGGCGGCGGGCACGACGACCGTGAAAATGGTTTGAGCTTTGCTGGCGCCCAGTGCCATCGCGCCTTCTCGCATAGGGTTGGGTACGGCGCGCAGAAATTCTTCGGTGGTGCGGACGGCGATGGGGATCATCATGATACCGAGCGCGATGCCGCCCGCCAGCGCCGAGAAGTGTTTCATCGGCCGCACAACGAGCGCATAGGCGACGATTCCGATAACGATCGAGGGCACGCCGTTTAAGAGATCGACGGTGTAGCGGATCACAAATGCGAACGTCTTGCCGCTGTACTCAGCCAGGTACACACCGGCCAGAAAACCGATGGGAACGCCGATTCCCATGGCGACCAGCAGGACTTTGGCGCTGCCGGCGATAGCGTTGGCCATGCCGCCCCCGGTTTCTCCCGCGGGCTTTGGAAGTTTTGTAAAAAAGTCCCAATTGAGCGAACGAGCGCCATGCACGAAGAGGTAGCCAAGGATAAAAAATAAGACGGCAATGACGAGAACGGTGCATACACCCGACAGCGAGAGCATGACTGCGTTCAAGGCGCGCCGTTTCGGTGAAACCGGCAGGATCATGGCTAAGCTCCCCGGCGCGACGTGGCGAGGATCAGAAGGCGCGCGAAGCCGTTGATGACGATCGTGAGGCCGAATAAGACGAGGCCCAGGAAGATCAGAGATGAAACATAAAGGTCGCCGCTCGCTTCGGCGAATTCATTGGCGATGACGGCGGCGATCGAGTAGCCGGGCGAAAGGAGCGAAGCGGTGATGACGGGCGTGTTTCCGATGACCATCGTGACCGCCATGGTTTCACCCAGAGCGCGCGCGAGTGCGAGAAATACGGATCCGATGATGCCGGTGCTGGCGGCCGGAAGAACGATTTGCCAGGTGGTTTCCCATTTTGTCGCGCCCAGGGCGAGGGCCGCCTCGCGCAATTCGGTGGGAACTGCCAGCAGGACTTCGCGTGACACCGAAATGATGAAGGGAACGACCATGATCGAAAGCACGATACCGGCGGATAAGAAGCTGAGACCGTAGAAGTCGCCACCGAAGATGGGAAGAAAGCCGAACGTCTTGGTGAGCGGCGGAACAATGTAATCGCGGATGAAGGGAACCAGGATAAAGATTCCGATCAGGCCGTAGATGACGCTCGGCACGGCGGCAAGCAGTTCGATCAGGAAGGTGAGAAAGCTGGAGAGCCTGGGCGAAGCCATTTCGGCCAGGAAGATAGACGAAGCAATTCCGAGCGGGACCGCGATCAGAAGAGCGAGAAGCGCGGTGACACAGGTGCCGTAGATGAACGGCAGCGCGCCGAATTCTCCGCTGTTCGGATCCCATGCGGAGCTGATCAGGAAACGCCAGCCGAACGCTTTGACGGTCGGCTGCGAATGGGTCCAAAGCTCGGAGACGATCATTGCCACGATGGCGAGAATGACGGCCGCCGCGATGAGCGTGACGGTGTAGGCGATCTCGTCACCCCCGCGCAGGCGTTCGAGAAAGGAGCGGCTGTTGCGCCGGCGCAGGACCTCGGCAATGTGAGTGGTGGCTGCCATGCGGCGGACTTACTCAGGCGCTATTTAATTAGCGCGATCTGCTTTTCCTCTTTCGCGACTACGGCCTGTGGAAGACGGGCATAGTCAAGCGCTTCTACTGAATTCTGGCCGGCGGTGATCGCCCATTTCAAAAATCCGCTAAGCGCTTTGCGCTTCGTGGCCTCGGCAATTTTTTCCGGAATGAGCAACCACGTGTACGTCGAAACCGGGTAGACGCCGTTGCCGGGCTGATCGGTAATAGAAACACGAAAATCCGCCGGAATGGTCTTCACCGCAGCGGCTGCTGCCGTTACCGATTTCAAATCCGCCTTTACGAATTGTCCGGATTTGTTCTGAACGGCGCCGTAAGCCAGGTGATTTTTAATCGCGTAGATTAATTCGACGTAGCCGATCGAGCCTTTCTGCTGTTTAATCAAGCCGGCAACGCCGTCGTTGCCTTTTGCTCCCAATCCCACAGGCCAGCGGACCGAGGTATTTTTTCCGACTTTGGAGCTCCACTCGGGGCTCATTTTCGAGAGGTAGTCGGTCCAGCAGAAGGTGGTCCCGCTGCCGTCGGAACGGTGAACGACCACGATTCTATCGGCGGGGAGTTTTACGCCGGGATTGGCTTTGGCAATCTCCGGGTCATTCCAGGTCTTGATCGTTCCGAGAAAGATACCGGCCAGCGCTTTGCCGGTGAACTTCAATTCGCTGCTTACGCCCGGCACGTTGTAGCTCGGCACCGCGGCCCCGAGAACGGTGGGAAAGAGCAGCATGCGGAATCCGTTCTTGTCTTTGTAGGACTTCAACTGTTCGTCAGTGAGCGGCATATCGCTCGCGCCGAAGTCGACGGTTCCTTCACTTACTGCTTTGATGCCGCCGCCTGAGCCGTTGGGCTGATAGTTGATCTGCACATTTCCGACCGACTGATATTCGTTGAACCATTTCTGGTAAATCGGAGCCGGAAACGTAGCGCCGGCGCCCGTGAGGCTGGTTTGCCCCGCAAGCGGCAGAACGGCGAAAGTCGATAAACAAATACGTGCCAGGAATGAAGTTGAAGATGGCATGCAGGAACGCTCTTCTAGCGTGACCTGCCGTCATCAAACTCGCATGACGATTGAGTTACAGTCCGGTTACAACGACGGGTTCCCCTCAGAGTGCCGGCTTGGAGCGGTCGTTGCGGTAGATCGTGCCTTCTTTCATCACGAACAACACGCTTTGCGTGAGTTTAATGTCGTCGAGCGGGTTGCCGGGCGTGGCAACGATATCGGCGAGCTTGCCGGGTTCAAGAGCGCCGGTTTTATCGGCAACTCCGAGCAGCTCGGCTGCGCTCGAGGTACCGGCGCGCAGCGATTGCGCTGGAGTCATGCCATCGTTTGCCATCAGCATAAATTCGAGCGCGTTGTTGCCGTGCGGATAGACAGCGGCGTCCGTGCCAAGAGCGATTTTGACTCCCATGCGCAGCGCACGGCGCAGCATATCGTCCTGCGCCTTCAACGCAAGATCGGCTTTGTGCTGCACAAGCGGCGGAAATTTTGATTCGAGAATGCCGGTGCGCGTGGTGAGAGTGGGAACGAGATAGGTTCCGTGCTCGCGCATCATACGCAAGGCTTCGTCGTCGAGAAAGGTGCCGTGTTCTATGGAATCGATGCCGGCACGAATGGCTCGTTTGGCGCCCTCTGCGCCGTGTGCATGGGCCGCCGTTTTACGGCGCAGCTCGTGAGCGGCCGTTACGAGCGCATCGAGCTCGACTTGCGTCAGTTGCGGCGTGTCGACGTCGTCGGTAGGCGAGAGAACACCTCCGGTAGCGCAGGTTTTGATCACATCGGCGCCGTACTTGATGTTGAAGCGAACCGCAAAACGCGCCTGATCGGCGGAATTGATGACACCGTCTTCGGGTCCGGATTCGTGATTGAGCAGGCCGAAGCGGAAACCGGCGCCGTCGTCGCAGTGGCCGCCGGTGGCACCCAGCGCTCGCACGGCAACCAGCATGCGCGGGCCAGGCACCACGCCGTCATTGATGGAATTGCGCAGGCCGACATCCAGAAAATCGCTCGAACCAACATCGCGTACCGTAGTGAATCCGGCGAGCAGCGTTTTGTGCGCATTCAGCGTGGCGCGGATCGCCTGCTCGGGAATCGTGCGCGTCATGCGGCGGTGCTCGGCGCCTATGTAGTCAGGATCGAAATCCTGCGTCAGATGCGTGTGCGCGTCGATGAAGCCGGGCAGCAGCGTGGCATCGCCGAGATCGACAACCGTCGCGTTTGCGGGGACAGCGCCGCCGATTGACTGGATTTTGTTTCCCGTGACGACGATGAGGCCGGGCTCGACGATGCGATCGCTCTTGCCGTCGAACAGGCGCGCCGCTTTCAGGACATAACTCGTGGACTGCGCCCACGACGCGGAGACGATGAGGCAGAGCAGAATGACCAAACGCATGTAGGCAGCTTACAACTCCGCTTCTACTTCGATTTCGACGAGCATACGGGGATCGATGAGAGCACGTACTTCCACCATCGTGGCGCAGGGAAGAATCTGGCCGAAGAACTCGCTGTGCGCGCGGCCGATTTCCTGCCAGCGCCGGATATCGGTAACGAACATGCGCGTGCGCACAACGTTTGCGAGCGTGGCGCCGGCTTTGTTCAGCGCGCGTTCGATATTGCGGATGATCTGGACGGTTTGGGCGTAGGGGTCGTCGATGCCGACGATGTCGCCGGTTTCGCCGGTGGCCGTTGTACCGGAGAGATAGATGCGGCTGCCGGCACGCACCGCGCGGCTGTAGCCCACCGATTTTTCAAAGGGCGAATTGGAGGAAATATTTTGGCGCTTGCCAATCGCTTCGCTCATGGCTCTGATTATGCGGCCTTCAGCAGAATTGTGAATTTTGCTCCGCGGCCGAGCTGGCTCTCCACACTGATCGTGCCGCCCATACCCTCGATTACTTCTTTGACGATTGGCAGGCCGAGGCCGGTGCCGCCGGTGGATCGTGAGCGCGCTTTGTCGACGCGATAAAAGCGCTCGAAGATCCGCTGCAGCTCGTTGCTCGGAATCCCGATGCCGGTATCGGCAATGCTCAGGCTCACTATTTCATCCGAGACCGGGCTGCACTCGATGACGATCTGCCCGCCGGGTTTGTTGAATTTCACGGCGTTGTCCAGCAGGTTGGTCAGAGCCTGTTCGAGACGGAAACGATAACCTACCACGGCGCAATCGGCGCAACCGCTCGTATCGATCTGGATTTCTCGGAGCGAGGCGGCGCCTTCGACGGTTTGCACGGCTGCCTGAATGATGCCGGAAAGCGAAAGTCGCTCCGTTGAAACCGCGGGCGGAGCATTGCTATCGAGTTCTGAAATCACTAGCAGGTCGGAGGCGATATTGTTGAGCCGGATCGCGTGCGACTGGATGATTTCGATGAATCTGCGGTTGTTCTCCCGATCTTCGAGAGCGCCATCGAGCAGCGTTTCGGCATACCCGCGAATGGCGGCGAGCGGCGTACGAAGCTCATGCGACACGTCGGCTACAAAGTCTTTGCGTACCTGCTCCTGACGCTCGATATCGGTTATGTCGTGCAACACGATGACGGCGCCGCGCTCAGTCTGCTCGCTGAAGGGGAGTGCGCGCGCTTCAAACCAGCGTCCGGCGGCGCTCGGCAATTGAAAGCGATCCGTTTCCGGCTTGCCGGTCCCTAGCACCTGTTCCAGAATGTCGCGGATCATCGGTTCGCGGACGACTTCGTAGAAGATGCGGCCTTCGGCGGATTCCATGCGAATGTTAAACGCTTTGGCAAAGGCTTGGTTGCAGAAGATGACGCGCAGGCTGGCATCGACCGCCAGCACGCCTTCGGCCATGCAGGCGAGAATGGCTTCGCGGCGCCTGAGTTCCAGCCGTCCCCGTTCCATAACGAGACGCGCGCGCTGCGCCATTGCCTTCAAGGCGCGCGCCAGGCCCGGGAGTTCGCCCGTGTCATCTTCTGTAAGATCGATCTCCGTGACAGGTAAAGCGGACGCAAACTTTTCCAATCTTTGGGCAGCCGCGCGCATTCGCAACCGCGTGCGGTGCCACAGAAGCACGCCTAAAGCTGCTGCGACGCCATCGATCAGCGCTAGTTTCCAGAAAACGGCCGCTGCTTTGCCGGACAGGAGATCGGCGCTCAACCAGACGGTCGAGAGGAAAAGAACAACGAACAGCAGAAGAAAAACAAAAACGATCAGCGCAATTTCCCTTTAAGCCTCATGCGCAAGGAACCAAGACTGGCTGCTGAACAACTTGCGTCCCGTGTGATTTGCGCGCACATAGCCGCCATCCGGCTGCATAATGCGCGCGCCGGCCTCATCTTCTAAATTCTTGGCCAGAATGCGGTCGCGTATGCGCCGGATCAGGTGCTGGTTTTCAATCGGGAAAAGAACCTCAACGCGGCGGTTGAGATTGCGCGGCATCAGATCGGCGCTTCCCACATAGATCAGCTCCTCGCCGCCGTTGTGAAAGTAATAAATCCGGCTGTGTTCAAGAAACCTGCCGAGAATACTGCGCACGCGAATCGTTTCGCTCACACCGGGAATGCCCGGGCGCAGGACGCACACACCGCGCACGATCAAATCGATCTGCACGCCGGCTTGCGACGCTTCGTAAAGAAGGCGCACCATGCCGGCGTCTTCCAGCGCGTTCATTTTAAAAATGAGGTGGCCATCGCCGTGCTCTTTCTGTCGCTGCATCTCAGCGTGAACCAGCCGCTCGAGCCCGCTGCGAATACTGTGAGGCGCCACCAGCAGCTTGCGGTAAGACTTCTTCGCCGAATACCCGGTCAGGTGGTTGAAAAGATCGCTTACATCTTCGCCGATCTCTTCGTTCCAGGTAAACAGGCCGAGATCGGTGTAGACGCGAGCGGTGGCCGGATTATAGTTGCCGGTGCCGAGGTGCAGGTAGCGGCGAATATTGTCGCCTTCCTGGCGCACAACCATAGCCATCTTGGCGTGCACCTTCAAACCGGGCAAGCCATAGACCACGTGGACCCCCTCGCGTTCCAGTTTCTGCGCCCATTCGATGTTGCTCTCCTCATCGAAGCGGGCTTTCAGCTCGAGCAGGACGGCGACCTGCTTCCCGTTCTGAATGGCATCGAGCAGCGCCTCGACGATCGGAGAGTTCTTCCCCACGCGATACAAGGTCATCTTGATGGCCAGAACATTTGGATCTTCCGCCGCAACGCGCAGAAAATCGATGACGGGTTGGAAAGATTCAAAGGGATGGTGAATCAGAATGTCGTTTTCGGCGATGGTGGAGAAAATCTCGCTCGAAGGAGTGGCAGTGAAGCCTTTGGGCAAAGACGGGATGAATGGCCTGTCCTTCAACGCGGGACGGTCGATGGAGAGCAGCGCGCGCAAGCGGCTCAGATCGAGCGGGCCTTCGCAGCGGTAAACGTCGTTGTGATCGAGTTCCAGATTGGCGGTAAGAATGTCCACCAACCTCTGCGGCATGCCGGTGTCGATCTGGAGACGAACGGCATCGCGAAACCTGCGCCGCCAGACGGCTTCCTGGACGCTTTCGAGAATGTCGTCCGTTTCGAGCTCCTGAATAGCGAGCTCGGCATCGCGCGTGAGATGGAACATATCCGCTTTGAGGATTTCCATCTCGGGGAAAAGCAGCCGCAGGTTGGAGGTGATGGCATGCTCGAGCCAGATGAAGGCGAGTTCACCCGCTCGCGAGGGCAGCGGAACCAGTTGCGGCAGCGAATCAGGAACTTTGATGCGGGCAAAGCGCTCAACGCCGTCACCGTTGCTGACAATAGCGGCGATGTTCAGGCTCAGGTTCGAGATATGAGGAAAGGGCCGGCCCTGATCGACTGCCAGTGGAGTCAAAACGGGATAAACGACACGCTTGAAGTATTCGTCGACTTCGACTTTCTGCTGCGGATTCAGTTCGTCGAGCGACAGGATAAAGATTCCGTTGCTGCGTAGCTCGGGGACGAGCTCTTCGCGCCAGAGCTTATACAGCTCTGCCATGATGGCGGTCACTTCGTGGCGGATCAGCTCGAGCTGCTCGGAGGGCGAGCGGCCGTCCATGCTGATTTCGGTCGTGCGGGTCTCGATCTGCTGCCACAGGCCGGCCACCCGGACCATGAAAAACTCGTCCATGTTGGAGCCGAGGATGGAAAGGAATTTGACACGCTCGAGCAGCGGCGTAGCGCCATCGCGCGCTTCTTCCAGAACGCGCCGCTGGAAAGCGAGCAGGCTCATTTGCGGATTCAGGTAGAGTTCCGGCACATCGAGCCGGGGAGCGGGCGGAATGCGCCGCTCCGGAACCGGCCTATCGGCGCGTTTTTGATGGGAACTGGGGCTGGCCATAGTTGCTGGAAGTTGACACGTGTTGAATGGCGAAACTTCAGATCAGCTTATCTTTTTCTGACTGACTCCGTTTCGTTGGGACAGGCCACTAGATCTTTCGTTTCGCCTGCTTCGCATAACTATTTCG
The DNA here is from genome assembly GCA_036557945.1 of Bryobacteraceae bacterium. GTDB lineage: Bacteria > Acidobacteriota > Terriglobia > Bryobacterales > Bryobacteraceae > Bog-105. The sequence continues at coordinate 10,595 of DATBGM010000056.1, forward strand.
GCGACGTTCGCGCTTCGCTCCGAGCTCATCCCTTGCCCCGCTGCGTTTCCAGAAGTTCGACAACCAGCTTCTCCCGCGTAATCAACCATGCGATTCTCCGGCCTTCGAAGGCCACTGCCGCGCACGGCCGTTGCACAATCGCCGCTTTACGCGCTTTGAACACGGCCAGCGCCCGCTCAATGTCGCCGACCTCGTAGCAAAGATGATGCTGTCCTCCGCCGCGCGTATTTAAAAATTGTGCGACCGGCGACTTTTCGCCCGCCGGTTCGATCAGCTCGATCTGCGCGCAATTGGGTCCGGTTGCGAGGAACGTCACTCGCACCCGCTGCATGGGATCATGGTGTATCTGTCCGTCCCAGGCCATGCCAAGCGAATGCTGGAAGCCGCGGATCGCGCTCTCCATATCGGCCACCACGTAGCCGACATGATGCAGCCGCATCTCGAAACCTAACGGTTCCGGCGCCTCAGGCATTGACCGCAGTCGTCTTCAGATACTCGTAGATTTTGCCGAACGAATCGAGTTCGCCCGCCATCTCCAGATCCATCGTGATCTGAAATTCTTCTTCGATCACATTGATTAACGTGATCGCCGCGATCGAATCCCAGGCGGCCACCGAACTCTGCGCCGCGTTCGGTATCTGCTCTGCGGGCATATCCGGGAACACGGTCTCAAAGCACTTGATCAGGCGTGTTTTCGTTTCATCCATTCAGCGTTACTCCAGCTATTTCTTCCACTCGATGATAGAGCGCGGGCAAGGCGCTCTCAAACTGCTCGCGTGTGATTTCGAACGGCGCCTCCGGCTTCTGCCCGAGCATGCTCGCGAAAAATTCCTGCAACGGCCCGTTCTTCGGCGTCGGCACGAAATCAAAGGCGATCGTCGTTGCGTCAAACCGCTCGAATAATTTCTTCAAAGCCTGGTGCTCAATGCGGCGGCTGAAGGCACGGCAGCTCATCACCCATGCGCCGATCTCGAGCTTGTCTCCGCTTTTCCTTCCCTGTAGCGCCGCAATCGTACCGAGCGCGCCGAACTTGTCTTCATACTTTACGGCAGCGGCGAACGCTCCGGGCGCAGACGTCTTCTGCTGCCACTCGGCTTCGGTCAGACGCACGCCATTCAGGTTGAATTGATTCGTTTTGTTGATCAATTCGAGCGTACGCGGGTTTGACCCTGCGCTCTCAAAATCGAAGACAATCGTGGCAGCGACGGTACTCAGGAACTCGTCGCCGCTACCCGCACCCGCGGCTTGTTCCTGGAACTCGGCCCCTTGCCGGATGCTTTCGAGCCGCAGCGCATCTTCCTCGCTCAGGCGTCCCTTTCCGCACAAATCGCGCAACTGAAGCAGCAACTGCCAGACGCCCTGGTAATCGTTTGCCGGAAATTGCAGACACGTTATACCCGGATGCGCATTGGCGACTTCCGCCAGCTCGAGCGGCGTGTCATCGACAAACGCCACCGCGTCCGCTGAAATATTCCAGGCCTTCAAGATGCGCGCGACCGACTCCGACTTCGGCGCCCAGTGCACCTCTACCGGAAAGATTTTATTCGCGGCGCAGAGCAGGTCCGTCCGTTTCAGCGCCTCCGCTGTGACTTGCGCATCGTTCTTACTGGCAATACCGATCAGAATGCCTTCGTCCGCCAGCGAGGCCAGCAGCTTCTGATACAGCCCGTGCAGATAATAGCGGCTCGCCGGATCCCAGCGCACCGCATCCACGCCCGCTTCGCCGACCAGCCCGCTCCAGAACGTATTATCGAGATCCGTGATCACCCCCTTCAGCGGCTGTCGCGGCGCTAGATTCAACGCCAGCGCATGGGCAAGCTGATCGGCATGCGCCACCTTATACGGAAACCCGATCAGCAGCTCCGATTTCAGATCGAAGCGTGCGGCGAGCGGCGAATGTTCGTCCAGCCAGGGCGCATTGACGACCTTTACCTGCTTGCGCTCGCTGATCCGGCTCGCAAAATCGGCCAGCTCGCGCTTGACGAGTAGCTCCACAGTGCCGGCCTGCCAGGTTGGCGGCGTAAAAACAGGAAGCAGCGGCAGCGTCGGCAACGAGACCGTAACGGCCACGTGCTCAGGAAGCTGCGCGATCGCACGCTCCAATCTTCCCAGCATGACTCGCGCCGTCGAAACCAGGTCCGCCGAGAGCGTCCGTCCCCAGGCCGCGCCCTCGCGATACTGCAGCCGCGGATCGACATCGCGCCACTCCATGACCACCGCAACCGCCGCTGCATTCCCCGCGTTTTCCACGCTCCCGGCCAGGTCGCCGAATATCCCCTCGGCGGCGACGATCCGGCGCTGCGGCATCCGCTGTTGGAGATGTGCCGCCAGCAGGTTTTTCAAATGCAAAGGAGTAAAGCTGCAGGCAAGCAGCACTTCAAACGGGTTCGGTAAATCCTGCGCGCTGCGCAGGATCGCAAGGCTTTCTGTAATCGTCACGCGTTTCGAATACTTCTTCTGATTTTCGCAGGTGGCGCGTAACCTTGCCGTATCCCGCCTTGTATAAAGAGGTATGCCCGGACGATTCGGTAATCTCAAGAGAGATTTACGGCAGGCGCTTCGCGGAATGGCTGCCAATCCGCTCTTCGCGGCTGTCATTGTGCTCACGCTGGCCCTCGGCATCGGGGCCAACACCGCCATTTTCAGTGTGATCAACGCCGTTGTCCTGCGTACCCTGCCGGTGCGCGATCCGCAGAACGTCTTTCTGCTGCGGACCGAGCCAGGCCAGCCGAACGGCGCCGGAAATACCGGCAACGGCGATTCTTCTTTCAGCGAATATGTCTTCGAACAGCTTCGCCAGAATCGCCACGCATTTTCGGACGTGATGGCGTATGTGCCGATGGGCTTCAATAAGATCGCCGTGCGCTCCGGCAATAAGTTCGAAGAAGTGGCGGGCGAAATGGTCAGCGGCAATTATTTCAGCGGCCTCGGCGTGCCGGCCGTCTGCGGCCATCTCCTCTCGCCGCGCGATGAGCGCGCTCATAACCAGGTCGCTGTCCTGAGCTATGGCTATTGGAATCGCAGCTTCGCGCACGATTGCGGTGTTGTCGGCCAGGCGCTTTTGATCAAGGGCGTTCCGTTTACGATTATTGGCGTGGCCGGACCGCGTTTTATCGGTTTGAACGGCGACCCGGTCGACCTCTGGGTACCGCTGCAAACCCGGCCCGATTTCAACGCCTGGGGCTCGCAGGGCGACAACTACTACACGGCGCCCAACTGGTGGTGCATTCTGGTTGCGGCCCGAACCACTCCCGGCTTGACGGCAAAGCAAGTCGAGGCCGCCGCCGCTCCCACCTTCTTACGCGCCGCCTACGAACATTTAGGCGGCAAACCGAAGGCAGGCGAAAAACCGCCTGTTCTGAAGCTCGAGGAAGCGCGCGGCCTGTCCGGGTATCGCGACTACTATCAAAAACCGCTTGTCATCCTGCTCGCCATGGTCGGCGTCATCCTGATCATCGCCTGCGGCAACGTTTCCATGCTGCTGGCCGCGCGCAACACCGCACGCGCGCGCGAGTTTGCCATTCGCATCGCGCTTGGCGGAAGCCGCGGCCACTTGTTTCGCCAGTTGCTCACCGAAAGCTTTCTCCTGGTCTCGGCGGGTTCTGTGCTCGCCTGGTTGTTCGCTCTCGCCGCTACGCGAGCGCTCGCCCGCTGGTCCGATATCGAAGCGAGTCTCTCGCCCGATACACGCGTGCTGAGTTTCACGCTTGCCGTTTCCATTCTCGCCGCGCTCGTCTTCGGCTTTGCCCCGCTGCTGCGCGCCGCGCGCATTCCCGTCGGCGAAGTGTTGAAAACTTCAGGCGCCACCGCCTTTCGCGATCTTTCCAAGGCGCGCTTCGGCCGCGTGACCGCCGCGCTGCAGGTGGCGCTCTGCCTGGTCCTGCTCGCCGGAACTGCCCTCTTGGTACGCACGCTGCGCAATCTGGAAAACGTAAATCTCGGGTTTCGTAGCACGGGCCTGCTCGTCTTCGGCGTCAATCCGCGCGTCGAAGCTCATGCCGACGAGAAAACGCTCGCCTTCTACACGGCCTTGCTGGCGAAACTTCGCTCGCTGCCCGAGGTCGAATCCGCCACTCTCATGGGCAACCGCATCGGCTCCGGCTGGAGTAACAATACCAGTGCCATCGTCGACAACAAGCAAGACAGCTATGAACACGCGCCGATGCGCTGGAACAACGTCGGGTCCGACTACTTCCGCACGCTCGGCATTCCTGTCATTGAGGGCAGGGAATTCAACGACACAGATGGACCAAGGAGCGCAAAGGTTGCCGTGGTCAACAGCACGTTTGCGAAGCGCTATTTCCAGGGCCGCTCGGCGATCGGGCACACCGCATCTTTCACGCCGAAACAGGCCTACACCATCGTCGGCGTCGTCCCCGACAGCAAGTACACCGGCATCCGCGAAAAACCGATACCCATGGCCTGGTTTCCTTACTCGCAGGTCGGCGATCTCGGCGCGATGCATGTCGAGCTGCGTGTCCACGGCAATCCGAAGCTGTTGATACCGCGTGTCGCGCAGATCCTCGTTGGCTTCGCGCCCGATCTTGCTCCTCTGCAGCCGATGACACAGAAGCAGCAGTTTGAAACCACCATCTCCGGCGACCGTCTCATCGCCCGCCTCGCCATGTTCTTCGGCATTCTGGCCGGAGCGCTCGTCGCCACCGGTCTCTACGGCAACATCGCTTACAACGTGAGCCGCCGGACTTCGGAGCTCGGCATCCGCATGGCTCTCGGAGCCGAGCGCGGCAGGATTTTACGAATGATTCTTTGGGAGGGTCTGCGTCTCTGCGCTGTTGGCGTGCTGATTGGCCTGCCGGCGACGTTTGCCGCCACCCGCCTGCTCGCCTCCCTGCTCTACGGGCTTACGCCCTACGATCCGGTTTCCATCACAGCGGCCGCAGCCGGCATCGTCGCCGTAACAATAATCGCCTGTCTCGTTCCCGCCGGACGCGCAGCCTCCGTGAACCCGGCCATCGCTCTTCGCAACGAATAAAGAAGCTGACGCCAAACGTGATAGTTTAAACGCCATGCGCGCCTGCCGGGCTTTTTCTGTTGCTCTCCTTCTCGTTCCGCTTTCAACAGCCTTCGCTTCTTCCTTCACCGGCATTACCGTCTTTGGCGATAGCCTCTCCGACAACGGTAATGTCTACATCGCTACGCTTGGATTGCTGCCGGGTTCAAACTACGGATTCTACAGTTTCGCCGGCACGAGTCTCACAACGCAATATTTCTCGGACGGCCCGAATACGACACCCGCCGCCGCAGGAGCGCCCGGCCTCTGGATCGATCAACTCGCCGGGAAACTGCATCTCACCGATCCGCAGCCTGTACTCGCCCGCGGCACCAACTACGCCGTTGGAGACGCGCAAACCGGCACGGCCAATCCGCAGGATCTTGGCAGGCAGGTCGCGCTCTTTTCCACGACGCATCCCGGCGGCGCTTCGCCAACCGATCTCTACACGTTTTGGGCCGGTGCCAACGACTTGTTTAACGGTGCCGACCCGCGCCAGACCGCCGATACCATCAGCAGCTATATCGCCGCGCTGCACGGTCAGGGTGCTGACGATTTTCTTTGGCTGAATCTTCCTTTGCTCGGCGACACACCCAAGGGCGCGCCAGCCAAGGCCGCATTGAATGCGGCCTCGCTGCTGTTTAACGACCAGTGGGCGCGCGATTTGGCTGCCTTGCAGGGCGCGGGCATTCACGTCACCGGCGTCGATATCGCCCATTTATTCACAGGCATCATCGCCAATCCTGGCGCCTATGGTCTTTCCAACGTGACCGCTTCGGCACAAGGCCAGAACCTTACAACAGATGCCGGTTTTCTCTTCTGGGACGGTCTCCACCCGACGACGCAGGGCCATGCGCTCGTGGCCAACGATGCTTTCGCTGCGCTTACGCCAACGCCCGAGCCGGCATCGCTCGCGCTGCTGCTGTGCGGAGCCGCTGCCATTGGCGTGATACGCAACCGAACCGTGCGGCGTAAGCGCGGGTAAAGCGCCTGTTCGCGTCTAGTACCGGAACACCGCCGCCGCCGGGGCGCCATTCGGCATCTTTTTATTCGGCACGCTGTACACCTGCCCGGCATGCAGAATCGTCTGCACGGCGGCAGCGTTCACCAGGTCCTCTTCTTCCGAAGGAACCGCCGCGCGCCCTTTGGCCGAGTGTGTACGCTCGTCGAACGCCCCGGATTGCTCGAGCGACTCGGAAACCAGCAGCGACAACACACGCCCGTCGTGTGCGGCCGTTACCACATCCTTCAACCGGTTCGAGGCGCCTCCGCCCGCCTTGTGGTTGTAATCGGCCAGAATCGTATCGACTCTGCGTTCGTAATCACGGCCGAGCGCTTCGATGGCGCGCGCATGCATCTCGCCGGATTTCAAACTGTTCGGCGCGCCTTGCACGTTCTCTTCGATCACATGCGGATAGGTGGTGAGCGTACGGTACTGCGCGACTTCATATTCCACTCCGGCAAGCACCAGCGGCGCTCCATTGTTGTTGCCGCGCAGCAGCTCGTTAATCCCCCGGTCGAGCTGCCGGAAGAAATGCGCCAGGTATTCCGGCTTGGTCTCGCGCTCGGTATCGGTCGTGCCGGTCGCCCCTTTCGTGTGTCCGCCAGAAGAGCCCGCGCTCGTCACATTCACGCGCACGTGGTCCGGCTTTGCACCGTGCATGTACTGTTCGAAATTCGTGCTCGTACCGGCCGGTAAGGCGATCTCTTCCGCGCTTCGCAGCGTGCAGCGCAACAGCCGCACATCTTTCTGGCTCAGCGCCAGTATGTAGAATTTCTTTGCACGCGCCGCTTCCGCGAGCAGAGGCCGAATATAAAAACGCGGTCCCGCTACAGCCCGGTTCTGCACCGCCGATTGCAGCCAGGCGGCCTGGAAAATCTGCGGCGAACGGAATACTGCAATCGCCTTACCCCGTGCCGCCTGGCTCTGCACGATCCCGTCCCAATTCCCGAGGGCTTCCGCCAGCTCGCGTGCCACCCCGCCTTGCTCATTCAGCCGCGGCTCGAGGGCGCGAATCGTCTCCCTCCATTCGAGCGCATTCGTTCTCTCGTTCTGGTTCGGCGCAGTCGCCGGCAGCGTCATGTATACGCTCACACACGGCCCGGGCGACCCCGCCAGCGGCTTCAGGCTCTTTAAGCCCTCAAAATCGCTTACTTCCAACTTGACTGTTTGCATATTTGTAGACGCGCACGGGGCACGAACCATGCCGCCACTGATTCTTCAGCAACCGGCCTGGGCGTGCCCCGTCGACAATGTTCGCTTAATAGACCAGCACGTCCCCGGAGCGTTACCTGTCACTTCCGTGCCGGTGCGCCACCGCCGCCCTCCAACACCGCAATAAAGGAAGCCTGGAACCCGTCTCGCCCGGCCGCTTGCAAAGGTTTTCATTGGCTTTCTCTTCTTGGTTTTAACTGCCGGATACTTTTGCTTTCTGTGCTTTCGTAGTATCCTATTTACACTTACAGAGGGTCTGTTACAGAGGGTTTCTATGAGAAGGCTTTCGCTTGCGCTTTTTGCGCTTTTTCTGCTATTCACCGGCTTCTGCGCTTTGAACAACGCCCAGGAAGTCGCCGCTACGCTCACCGGCACCATTTCCGATTCCACCGGCGCCGTCATGCAAGGCGCGCAAATCGTCATTCACAACGAGGACACAAACACCGACCTCCGGACGCTGACGACGTCCGGTTCGGGCGCTTACACCGCTACCAATCTCCCGCCGGGCCGCTATACGGTCACCATCAAGGCGCAAGGCTTCCGCGTCAATGCCATCTCGGACGTGACGCTGCATGTTTCCGAACGCCGCATGTTGAATGCACAGCTCGAGCCGGGCCAGATCACCGAGACCGTAAACGTCTCCTCTACCAGCACACCGGTTCAGACTTCCACCGCCGCGCAGGCTGCCACCATCACCGGCACCCAGGTTCGCGAGCTGCAGCTCAACAATCGCAATTTCGAACAGCTCGTCACCCTCCAGCCGGGCGTAGTTTCGGGTTTGCCCGACATTATCAATTTCGGCATCAGCAATACCAGTTCGGTTTCCGTGAACGGTGCGCGCACCGGCGCTAACAACTGGACCGTCGACGGCGCTGACGTCAACGACAGCGGCTCGAATCTGACTCTTCTGAACGTTCCGAGCGTCGATGCGATTCAGGAATTCACGCTCCAGCGCAGCACCTACGACGCGCAGTACGGCCGTAGCGGCGGCGGCCAGGTATTGGTGGCCACCAAGTCCGGCACCAGCCAGTTCCACGGCGGCGCCTACGAATTCGTGCGCAACGACGTATTCAACGCCAACGAATTCTTCGCCAACACCGCCGGCCGGGAGAAAGCGCCGCTCCGCTACAACAATTTTGGATTCACCATTGGCGGCCCGCTCTTTATTCCGAAGCTCTACAGCCGCAGCGCCTCTAAAACATTCTTCTTCTGGTCGGAAGAATGGCGCAAGACCGGCCAGCCCGCGACTAACACCGCTCTGCTGCCGGCTGCGGGTGAGCTCAACGGCACCTTTTCCGGCGTGCAGTTGAACCCCGCTTCCGCTCCTGCCGGCTGCATCACCAACACCGCCGCCGGCGGCCAGATCAATCCAAGCTGCTTCAGCCAGAACGCCAAAGCCTACCTCGCCAACGTTTACTCGAAGTTCACTGCCAACGGTCCTTCCAACGAATACATCAGCACCGTCAACAGCAAGCAGAACTATCGCCAGGACATCGTGCGCATCGACCACAACGTTACCGACCGGGTCCATCTCTTCGGCCGCTTCATGCAGGATGACGTGCCCACCACCGAACCCGGCGGCCTCTTCGCCGGCAATCCGCTGCCGGGCATCTCGTCGACAGCCACCAACGCACCCGGCCGCAATGTGGTTGGCAACCTTACCTACACGATTTCGCCCACCGTGGTAAACGAAGTCGCCTATGCGTACTCCTGGGGCGGCATCGACAGCACCGTGACCGGCTCCATCACTTCGCCCGATTTCGTCAAGTCACTGACGAATAACTTTCCCTACAGCGACCCCTACGGCCGCGTCCCGGGCATCACCATCACCGGCATCACCGGCGTCGCCATTCCGGTCTCGCCCTATCACGAGCGCAATATCGACCAGAACGTTTACGACAATCTCTCCATCAGCCGCGGCAATCACTCGATCCGCACCGGCGTCAGCCTGCAATGGATGGAGAAAACGGAAAACGCCGTCAATCCCACCAACGGCAGCTTTAGTTTCCGCAACGCTTTTGGAAATCCGGCATTCGCGAATTTCCTGCTCGGCAACGCTTCCCAGTTCTCCCAGTCGAGCCGCGACATCATCCCCGACCTGCACTACCTGAACATCGAAGCCTTCGTGCAGGATGATTGGAGGATCCGCCCGAACTTCACCCTCAATCTGGGCGTCCGCTACAGCTACTTCCCTTCGCCCGGCGATTCGAACCACGTGCTCAGTAACTTCGATCAGTCGCTTTACGATCCCGCCAAAGCGCCGCTGATTGATCCGGTAACCGGCAATTTCGTCGCTAACCAGGGCGTCATACCCGCCACCTATGTCAACGGCATCGTCTTCCCGAAGGATTCCTGCGGCACGGCGCAGCAGATCGCGCCCGTCATCTGCTCGCCCTACGGCAACATCGTGAATCCCAATTCGAATAACAACTGGGGACCGCGCGTCGGTTTCGCCTGGGATCCGCGCGGCAACGGCAAAACCGCCATTCGCGGCGGCTACGGCTGGTACTTCGACCGCGCCCTGAACGGTATCTGGGAGCAAAACGCCTTCGCCAATGCGCCGCTCGTGCAGAAGGCGCTGATTCTGAATACCAGCTTCGATAATCCGCTCGGCGGCACCGCCTCCATCCCGCTCGGCCCCGTGGCGCCGCACGCCACCGGCACGCCCACTTTCAAGGTGCCTTCCTATCAGCAGTGGAACTTCTCCGTGCAGCAGCAGGTCGCCTCCAACACCGTGCTCGAAGTCGCCTACGTGGGCGCGGTCGGACGCCACCTGCTCGGCTCCTACGATCCCGATCAGCCCACGCTCGGAGTTCGCTATGCCAACCCGACCGCTCAGGTGAACGCAATCCGCCCCTTCCTCGGCTATTCCGATTTCACCGACATCGCGCCGATTTTCAGCAGCAACTACAATTCGATGCAGGTATCGCTGAACCGCCATGTGGCCAATCAGCTCACGCTCGGCCTCGCCTACACCTGGTCGCGCAACCTGGCCAATAACGCCAGCGATCGCAGCAATGCCATTTACAACACCTACGATTTCCACCAGAGCTACGGTCCTCCGGGCATCAACACGCCGCACGTCTTCAAGGCCAGCTATGTCTGGGATCTGCCGGTCTTCAAATCGCAGCAGGGCTTCCTCGGTCATGTGCTCGGCGGCTGGGAACTCTCCGGCATTACTACCTTCCAGTCCGGCTCTTCGCTCACCGTTACCCAGGACAACGATCCGTTCAGCTCGGATGATTGGGGCACCGGACCCGGTCTGTTCCCGGGCGGCATCGGCATCGACCCGAGCGCGATCGCTCCCCGCGCCGATGTTGTAGCCGGACAGCGCGTCTCGGGCCCCGGTAGCGTCGCTCAATACTTCAACGCCGCTGCCTTCACCGATGCCATCGGCCACTTCGGTACTTCCGGTCAGGGCCTGCTTCTTGGACCCGGCATCAACAACTGGGATCTCTCGGGCATCAAGAACATCAAGTTCTCCGAACGTGTCCGCATGCAGTTCCGCGCCGAGTTCTTCAACGCCTTCAACCACGAATCGTTCAGCACGGTCAGCACGAATGCGGATAACGCCAACTTCGGCCGCATCACCGCCGGCCACCTGCCGCGCAATATTCAATTCGGCTTAAAATTGTATTTCTGACCGGCCGTCGTCTCTTACCAGCCGCCGCAGCGGTTCTTCTCCTTTACGCTGCGGCGGCTTTCTCGTTCACCCAACTCGGAGAACTGCTCGCACAAGGCGCCGGAGCTCTCGCCCGCGGCGATAACACGCAGGCGGAATCCCTCTTCCGCCAGGCTCTCGCGCTCCAGCCCGAGTCGGTTGAGATCCTGAACAATCTCGCCGTCTCTCTCGGCCGGCAGGGCAAAGAGAACGATGCCATTGCCTTTTATCAACGCGCTCTGCAGCTTAAACCCGCCGATGCCCGCACCAGCCGCAATCTGGCTGTCGCATACTTTCGCGCCAAACGTTACGGTGAAGCCCGGCCGCTCATCGAACGCATTGCAACCGCCCAGCCGGATTTTCAGTCGCTCGATCTCGCCGGACTCACTCTATTCGCACTCGACCACTATCAGGCTGCAGCCGGTTATCTCGAACGCGCCAGCGCCTTGCAGCCCGCTGACCTCCCCACGCTGCACGTGCTCGGCAACGCCTATCTGCGCCTTCACGACTACACCAAAGCCACCGGCGTTTTTGCGCGCATGCTCGCGGCCAACCCGAATTCCGCCGAAGCGCACACCATGATGGGAATGGCCTACGACAAAATGTCGCGAACCGATGACGCGCGCGCCGAATATGAAGCCGCCGCCCGCGCCGATCCGAATTTCCCCGGAGTTCACTCCGGTCTCGGCCTGATCTATTGGAAGCAATCGAAATACGCGGAAGCCGCGAGCGAATTCGAAGCCGAGCTGAAGCACTATCCCAGCGATCCGGTTTCGCATTGCCTGCTGGGTCAGATTCTTCGCCGGCAGGGCGACCAGCAGGCCGCCCGCGATCACTTTAAAGCTGCTGTTGCCGCTAATCCGAACTATCAGGAAGCGCTGCTCGGTCTCGGTCAAACCGAGCTTGCGCTGAACAACTCTAACGCCGCGATCCAGCCGCTTGAAAGAGCCGTCA
>DATBGM010000057.1:0-7190 GCA_036557945.1 Bryobacteraceae bacterium
TCTCCGGAGCAATAAATTTTGCTGAGAGACTCACCCCGGATCGCGTCTGAAGCGTTCAAGACACCGCCTTCACTCTTAGCTTAAAACAACTTAGCGAAATTACCGCTCGATTCTGCGACGGGCAGTAATGGGCTGCCGTGCGATCAGTACTTTGCACGGAATCGCGATCGTCGGGAAGCGGAAGGAATTCGATCGCTACTACTTCACAACGATATTTACCAGGCGATCGAACACGGTAATGACCTTGACGATCTGCTTTCCCTCAAGAAACGGCTTTACTTTGGCGTTCTCGCGTGCGAGTTGTTCGAGCTGTTCTTTCGGCGTGCCGGGCGCCACGCGGATATGGCCGCGGAGTTTCCCATTCACCTGCACCGGGATTTCGATTTCGTCCTGTTCGGCGAGTTGCGGGTCGAACTTGGGCCAGGGCTGGCGGAAGGCCGGGCCGGTTTCACCCAGGGTTTCCCACAGGTCCTGTGTCGTATAGGGCGCGAAGGGGGCGAGCAAGAGAGTTAAGTCGCGGCAGATCGAGCGCCGGACGTCGCTGGAAAGCCGCTCTTCTTTTTCGAGCAATTCATTGGTCAACTCCATCAGCGCCGCAATTGACGTGTTGAAATGCCAGCGGCTGTCGAAATCAGTGGTGATTTTTTGAATCGTCTGGTGAAGCGAGCGCAGAGCATCGCGGTCGGCTTCCCCCGAGCCACTCGTAGCTTCGGCATTGCGGGTCACGAAGCGATACACCCGGCTCAGGAACTTGCTCACACCCGAGACGCCGTCCTCCTGCCAGTCGAGATCGCGGTCCGGAGGGGCGGCAAAGAGAGAATACATGCGCGCGGAGTCTGCGCCGTAGCGCTCGACCATATCGTCGGGTGAAACCACGTTGCCGAGACTCTTTGACATTTTTGCGCCGTCTTTGATCACCATGCCCTGCGTGAAGAGGCGTTTCACAGGCTCCTCGTTGCGGATCAGGGCGATGTCGCGCATCACTTTGGTCCAGAACCGCGAATAAATCAGATGCAGAATGGCGTGCTCGACTCCGCCGATGTACTGATCGATGGGAAACCAGCGGGCGATAGTCGCCGAATCGAAGGGCGCGCGATGGTTGCGCGCGTCGCAGTAGCGATAGAAATACCAGGAGGAATCGACGAAGGTGTCCATTGTGTCGCTTTCGCGCCTGGCTGGTCTGCCGCATTTTGGACACGGCACATTCATGAAGGAAGCGACGGTTTCGAGCGGCGAGCGGCCTTCGCCGGTGATCTTGACACCGGCGGGCAGACGGACCGGCAGATCCTTTTCAGGAACCGGAACGGCGCCGCAATCCGGACAATAAATGATCGGAATCGGCGTGCCCCAGTAACGCTGCCGCGAGATGCCCCAGTCTTTCAGGCGATACGTGATCGCAGCGGCGCCGAAGCCATGCTGGCTCGCATACGCCGCCATCTTTTTGCGGGCTTCGGCACTGGCCAGCCCGGACCATTCGCCGGAATTTTCAACAATCCCGTATTCCACAAACGGTTCCTTCATCGTGGGCGGGTCGGCGAGTTCGCCATCGAGCGGGCGGATCACGGGCACGACTGGAATGCCGTGCGCCCGGCAAAATTCGAAATCGCGTTCGTCATGCGCGGGCACCGCCATGATGGCTCCGGTACCGTAGCCCATCAGCACGAAATTGCCGATCCAGATCGGAATGCGCGCCCCGCTGAAAGGGTGAATCGCATAGCAATCCGTGAACAGGCCGAGCTTCTCCTCCTGGCCGGTTTCCTGACGCGCGGTCGCGTCGATCATTTCCTTTACCGCGATCCGCTGCTCGGCGGTGGACATGAGCTGGTCCACCAGCGGATGCTCCGGGGCGAGAATGATGCAGGTTGCGCCGTAGATCGTATCGATGCGCGTAGTGAAGACGCGAATGCGCGTGCCTGCAGGCTCCAGCCGAAAATCGATCTCCGCGCCTTCCGAGCGTCCGATCCAGTTCCGCTGCATGGCGAGTACGCGCTCAGGCCAGCCGCCTTCAAGCTGCTTCATGTCCTCCAGCAGCTCGCGAGCGTAGGCGGTCGTTTTCAGGAACCATTGCGGCATGGCGCGCTGTTCGACGGGCGTTGTTTCATGTCGCCAGCAACAGCCGTTCACGACCTGTTCATTGGCGAGCACGGTCGCGCATTCCGGGCACCAGTTCAGCAGCGCTTCCTTGCGGTAGGCGAGTCCGCGCTCGAACATCTTCAGAAAGAACCACTGGTTCCAGCGATAGTACTCGGGCTCGCAGGTGGTGACTTCACGGCTCCAGTCGAAGGCGAAGCCGAGGCGCTGCATCTGCACCTTCATGTGCCCGATGTTGCCGAGCGTCCATTCGCGAGGATTGCGATTCTCTTTCAGAGCAGCGTTTTCAGCAGGCAGGCCGAACGAATCCCAGCCCATCGGATGCAGTACGTTGTAGCCGCGCATCCACATATAACGCGCCAGCGCATCGCCGATCGAATAGTTGCGCACGTGTCCCATGTGCAGCTTCCCGCTCGGATAGGGCAGCATTTCGAGCACATAATACTTTGGCTTCTCGGGCGAATCGGCCGCGTAAAGTGACGGATCGTTTCGCCAGCGAGCATGCCATTTGGGCTCGATCTCCTTAGGATCAAAAGCTTTTTCGGGGATAGTGACTCCTTCGAGGTCGCTTGCGCGATTGTGACTTTCAATATAGCGGTTGGTGTGTAACGGCCTGGCCTGCGCTCAACTGCCGGTCGGCACAATCGTCGCGTTCTCGACCATCAGGATGACGGTGCGCTCCGGAGCACGGGTGCGGTGCAGGGTTCCGCGCGGCACGACAAAGCCTTCTCTCGGTGCAAGTTCTACTGAGCGGTCTTCCAGGTCGATGAGTAAACGGCCTTCCACAACATAAAAAAATTCGTCTTCAACGGTGTGCCGGTGCCAGTGATACTCGCCTTCGATCACCGCCATCCGCACGACCGAATCATTCACGCGGCAGAGCGTCTGGTTGTACCACTTATAGGTACAGGCTTCGGCTAACTCTTTTTCACGGATGATTTCGAGCGGGCCGTAATAGATGTTCAGGCGTGTTTCATAGGGGTCGCCGACGGGAGCGCTCATATTGCCAGTGTCGCAGGCGGAGAGCGATCCGGGTACAATGCGGTTCTGCGAAAGGAGGAGTGATGGCTGAACAGAACGTGCCCCCCGAGATGAAACAGGCCATGCGCGCGATGTGGATGGCGGGAGATTTCGGGAAAATTGCGGAGTATAGCGCGCACGAGGGAGAAGAATTCGTCGAGCGCCTGGCGCTGCGGCCCGGCATGAACGTGCTTGATGTCGCTTGCGGCACGGGCAACCTGGCGGTACCGGCCGCCGCGCGCGGAGCCAAGGTGACCGGGCTCGATCTTGCGCCGAACCTGCTCGAGCAGGCGCGCAAGAGAGCGACCGCTGCCGGGCTCGACATCCGCTTCGATGAGGGTGATGCGGAGGAGTTGCCGTATGCCGATGGAAGCTTCGATTTGGTGATGAGTATGTATGGCGCGATGTTTGCGCCGCGGCCGGAACGAGTGGCAGCAGAGCTGGCGCGTGTTACCAAGCCGGGAGGAACAATCGCGATGGCGAACTGGACGCCAGAAGGATTTGTGGGCAAAGTGTTTGCACTGGGGGCCCGTCATGTGCCGCTACCCGACGGCATGGTGCCGCCGGTGTTGTGGGGGGATGAAAAGACAGTACGCCAGCGTCTGGCGCCACATACCTCAGAGATCGAAACAACGCGGCGGAATATCGTGTTGGATTATCCGTTTTCGCCGTCCGAGGTTGTGGCGTTCTTCCGCGAATATTTTGGGCCCACCAAAGTGGCATTTGCGCGGCTCGATCCGGGTGGACAGGCGGCTTACGCAGCGGATCTGGAGCGTGCCTGGAGCGAGCATAACCAGGGAGAAGCCGGGCAAACGCGTCTGGCAGCCGAATATCTGGAAGTGATCGCTACGCGCGCTTAGCCCGGCGAGTGCCTGCCTTCTGCGGCAAGGCAACGAGCGATTGCAGCGCTCGCACGTTGCGCAGATCGTCGCCGGGCTTGTCGACCGGTGTTTCCAGGATGAACGCTTTTTCGCGCAGCACAGGATGGTTCAGGATGCGGCGGAAGCCTTCGAGTCCGATGTAACCCTCGCCGATGTTTGCGTGGCGGTCGAGGTGTGAGCCGAGCTTCATCTTTGCGTCATTGGTATGAATCACCGGAACGTGGTCCCAGCCGAGTGTTTCGGCCGCTTGGGCGACAAAGCGTTCCAGCCCCGCTTCCTGGCTGATATCGAGGCCGCTGACGTAGCAATGGCAGGTATCGATACAGAAGCCGATAGGGAGGTCAATGTAGGGACTAACCACCTGGCGGATGGCGGCGATCTCGTCGAGATTCCCGCCAAGCTGAGCGCCTGCGCCGGCGGTATTTTCAAGCAGGATGGTGAGTTTTGGATTGTGTGTCAATGCCGGATCGACCGCACGCCAGGCAAGAGCGAGCGCTTCGGCGACGTTGAGCATTCCCTGCTCGACGGTCACGCCCTTATAATTGCCCGGATGCGCGACCAGGTACTCTGCGCCAATCAGCAGCGCGCGCTCGATCTCGCCGCGGAAAGCATCGATCGAATTTTGCCGGATGGTCGACGCCGGCGCGGCCAGGTTGATCAGATAACTATCGTGAATGGCTACAGGTCTCAGATCGTGCTTCTCACGCAGTTGTTGAAACGCGCGGATCTGGGCGCTTTCGGGCCGCCGCGCGCGCCACATGCGCGGGCTGGAGGAAAAGATCTGGAACGTGTTCGCGCCGAGCTCCGCAGCTTTTCGAGCGGAGTTTTCGAGCGCTCCCGCGGTTGAGGTATGAATGCCGATGCGCAAGTTACCAGAATAGGCAATCCGGCAAACGGTCAAGTTGTTATACTCGCGCCTGAGTCACTCGCATGCCGCGTTTTTTTCACTTACTGGAAGCTGAGCGCCTGCTGCCGGAAGTGGAGGGAATTCTTCGCAGCCTGATCGGGTTGAAAGAAGATCTGGATCGTACAGGTGGCGAGCTCGATGTGTTGATGACGCGTATTGCGGTGGCGGGCGGAATGCTTCCCCCGCGCGAGCGCATCGGAAAGCTTCGCGAACGAAAAGAGGCGATCGCGCGAGGGCTGCGCACGTGTTTGCAGAAGCTGGAGGAGACCGGGTGCCTGCTAAAGGATGCGGATACCGGACTGATTGATTTTCCGACGCTGTATCGCGGCCGCGAAGTTTATCTTTGCTGGAAGCTGGGCGAATCGGGCATTCAGTTCTGGCATCAGGTGGAAGACGGCTATCGCGGGCGGCGACCCATCGATAGCGAATTTCTGGCGAACCACAGCGGGGATTCTTAGGCTTCGCGCGGGTTGCGGAGCTACTCAATTGTTAAACTAACGCTCGGATGCTATTGGCCCGGGAATTTATCGGTTATCTCTCGCGGCAGCTTGTTGACCGGTTAAGTCCGCTGTATTTTGAAACGTCAAATCCGCTGGTTGCAGGAGGGATTATTGCGGAGATTATTGAGCAGGATCTCTCGGTTGAAGACAAGCTGAACGATGAAGTGCGCGATTTACTCGACGATTACAGCGAGTATATGCGGCGTGAGAACGTTTCGTATCAGGAAATGTTCCGGAAAATTAAAAACCAGCTTCTGGCGCAAAAGAAGATTATTCGCGCTTCCGGACGGGATACCGGGGACGGAATGAAGCTTTCGCGCGACAAAGTCAACGATTTGTCGCACAAGATTGTTACAGCGCTGCGCCGCTCGCGCGATTTTCGCGTGCGCAAGGATCCGAACGAGCTGCGGCTGGCGCTGGTCAAGGAAATGACGGACGTGCTGCAGATGGAGGAGCGCGTGGACCGAGCCGCGCGGGCCAAGATCAAAACGCAGAAACGCGAAATTGCCGAAGGCGGCGAAGAATACGACATCCTGCATAAGCGCTACTACGCGGAAGAGCTCAAGAAGCTGGGGATCAATTTAGGCGGTTAGACGGCGCCCATCAGGGCTGGTCCAGAATCAGTTTGCCTGGAAGAAGGCGCAGCGTGCTGGCTTCATAGACCGCGAAATGATCATCCATGAAAACGGCCGGCACGATCCGGGTTTCATCGTTGGTAAGAGCCTTGATGACGCGCTTCCGGTCGAAGACGAGATAATCGACGGGCAAGGCGAGGGTGTCCTGAAGGCGGGCGGTCGAAAGCGGTCCGCGCATGACGGAATTCCAGCGCCGCTGCCACTCGGGAGCGAGTGCCGTTTCATAATTGACTTGCTTACCGCCCTGCCAATCGACCCAAAGCGCGCGGCGCGATTGTGCCCGGAACCGGCCGGGATAGGACGCGCGGCCGGCGTCCGGAAAGGCGAACATCGAACTTCCCCAAGTCTTCGTTTCGGCCCAGCGGGCTAGTTTTGATGTATCCGGTTCAGCGCTTTTCCGATAGGAGTGCCCTATCGCGAAGAGAAACAGGGATATCGTCAAAGCAAACCAAGCCGCCGCTTCACGCGGCAGATTTCTCTCGAAAGCGCGTGCGGCCGCTATGCCCCATGCGAGCCAGACCGGCACGACTGTATACACCAGCAGCTCCATAGGCGCGAACCGCAGGATGGCTGACCAGCGGTAGTGATCGAGTAACAACGCGGAGGCAGGCACCGTCAGAAATCCAATTAGCGGCAAAAGAAGCAGTATCCACCTTAATTGGCGGTTTAGAGCCGGCCAGATGCGAGTAACTGCCCAGATTCCACTAATAAGCAGGGCTAAGTAAAGATAGGTAAACTTAGCCGGCCAGAGCGTAACCCAGAGTTCGGGCGTGCGGAACTGCTCGATTGAAGCGAGTGTTTGAGAAATTTTGCCGAAAAACGGTTGTGATTCGGGAATACCCTGCTGAAGCTGCGCCAGATTGGCGAGGAGGAGCGCAAAGACGAGCAAGACGGGCGCGGCGGGCCGCAACAATACGCGCATTTTGCGGTCGAAAGCGAACGCAAAAGCCAGGACGAGCCAAAATGGCGCTGCCAGCACGGGATCAAGCAGCAGGGCGTAGCCTCCGGCCAGCCCCGCCACGAGCGGTTTTCCCTGGGCAATGAAGCCCAGCCCTAGAAGAGCAGGGCCAAGGGCTAAGCCGCGAGGAACCGGCTCCGGTTCGAATAGCCAGATGTTTGGTCCGGGAAGAAAGGTCCCCAGATTTATAAGCGCAGC
>DATBGM010000058.1:0-25965 GCA_036557945.1 Bryobacteraceae bacterium
TCTTTGTTATGCGCGCACTCGGCTTGTCCGCGACGCTCACGATTGCTCTTTTACTCACAACAGGACTCGCTCTCAGCAGCGCCCTACCCTCCACGCCTGGTTACGTCGGCATTTATCAATTCGTTGCCGTAAGCGTGCTGACGCCGTTCGGCTTCCGCAAAACAAACGCCATCGCCTTCATTCTGCTGTTCCAGGTCTTGCAATACATTGTGATTTCCTTCTGGGCAGCTTGGGGGACTCTCCTTTCTCGTTCCGTACCCTTACCTGAGACCGAATCGGCCGCCACCAGCCTGAACGAGAGGAGCGCATGACGTCCGCCGGCGCCGAGCCAAAACGCGCCATGATCATCGGAGCCGGCCCGGCAGGTCTCACCGCTGCTTACGAACTCCTCAACCGGACTAGCGTCATTCCCCTGGTGCTGGAAAAGAGCGGCCATCTCGGCGGCCTCGCCCGCACGGTCAATTACAAGGGAAACCGTATCGACATCGGAGGCCATCGTTTTTTTTCCAAATCCGATCGCGTCATCGAATGGTGGCTGAACATTCTTCCGCTCGAGGCGGATGCAATCGCCGGCGCCCGAATTACCTATCACCGCCAGACTGCGAGCGTACCCGCTGCCGCTCCTGCCGCGCCGCGCGACTCGAATTCCGTCATGCTGCTCCGCCGCAGAAAATCGCGTATCTATTTCATGCGCCAATTCTTCGAATACCCGATTACGCTCAGCCGCGATACGCTGGCGAAACTCGGCCTCCGCAAAACCGTTCGCGTCGGCTTCAGCTACTTGCGTTCCCTTCTTTTCCCGATTCGGCCCGAAGCCAATCTCGAAGAATTTTTTATCAACCGCTTCGGCCGCGAGCTTTACCTCACTTTTTTCAAGTCATACACAGAAAAGGTATGGGGAATCAGTTGCCGCGACATCAATGCGGAATGGGGAGCGCAGCGCGTCAAAGGTCTTTCGATTTCCAAGGCAATTCTGCACGTTCTGAAAAACCTGTTTACCCGGCGCGACGGCGGCATCCGGCAAAAGCACACGGAGACATCGCTGATTGAGCAGTTTCTCTACCCGAAGCTCGGACCCGGCCAGATGTGGGAAGAGGTCGCAAGACGCGTGCGCGAGCTCGGCGGTGCGGTTGAGCTCGATTGGGCGGTTGAGGGAATCGAGCACTCTGATCGAAAACTTACTGCTGTCGTGGCGCGCAACACCCGGACCGGCGAGCGACGGCGTTTTCGCGGCGACTATTTCTTTTCCACCATGCCCGTTAAAGAGCTGGTGGCACAGATGAATCCGCCTGCTCCGGAATCGGTTCGCGAAATTGCGGATGGCCTGGTTTACCGCGACTTCATCACCGTCGGCGTCCTGTGCGACCGAGTGAAGCTGCGTGATCCTTCAGGCGAGCTGGTGAAGGACAACTGGATTTATGTTCAGGAGCCCGATGTGCTTGTCGGACGGCTACAGATTTTCAACAATTGGAGCCCGTTTCTACTGGCCGATCCCGCAACGGTCTGGATCGGCCTCGAATATTTCTGCAACGAAGGCGACGAGCTATGGGCGAAGAGCGACGCTGAAATTGTCGAGCTCGCGAAAACAGAACTGGCGAGCATGGAAATGGTGGAGCCTGCACATGTGCTCGACGCCACCGTCATCCGCATGCCCAAAACATATCCGGCTTATTTCGGCTCCTACAACCGGTTTCCCGAATTGATCCGCTGGGCCGACGAATTCGAGAACCTGTTCCTTGTTGGCCGTAACGGCATGCATAAGTACAACAACCAGGATCATTCCATGCTTGCTGCCATGACGGCGGTGGACAACATTGTGAACGGCGTCAGCAGCCGCGACAATCTCTGGGCACTCAATACCGAGCACGATTATCACGAAACTCGCGCAACCTCTGAGCGGGCGGCCGCCGAACCCGAAACAGTGCCGCGTTAAAAAAAATTGGCGGCCCTTGCGGATGAGCCCGCGCCTCTTAGCGAGGCGAAGACTCAAACTCAGGCCGCCCAAAGACCCTGAAGGGGTCTGTCCCACAAATAAAGATTAGTCTTTAATCGCCCATCGCCCCGACTTCTTCCTGCTTTTCGGCAGGGGCGGGTTTTGGAGCGGTTCCCAGTAAACCATCGAGCGGAACAAAGCCCTCGACACGTTTTTCGCCAAGGATGTGCTCGCGATAGAGGCGCGCCATTTTCTCGTTTTCGAGTTTCTGGCGAAGAGCCTCGTCGCGGGCGCGCTTTTTCTCTTCGCGCGCGGTCTTTGCGATGCCGAGATCATCGAGATCGTGCTGACGGGCTGCCTTCACATGCTCGTCCACCAGCACCAGGTTATGCTCTTTGCTCGAGAGCGGTACGCTCTTGTTGCCGGCGAAAATCTCATGCCGCCCGTGGTCGTCGTACCACTTGGTGAGCGTCGCCGTCATGTGCATCTTTTCGATAATGTTGCGCCAGCCCACGCCCGTGTTGTACGCGCAGAACGAAATCTCGCCTTCTTGCGTGGCATACGGAATAATGCACTGCTCGGTCCGGCGGAAATCGTAGTTGAACAGATCCTGGAACCACATGCCGGCGATGAACAGAAAGTTCCAGCGATCGGCGCGTCGCTTGTCGATATCGGCGCGCGTACGGTCGCCCGTCACTTTACCGTATTCGCCGCTCTGCGCCTTCTTACTCATGCCGAAGCACTTGTCGAACTTGGCGATCAGGTCGGTCAGCTTGAAATGCGTAGGCGCCTTGAACGGATTGTAATTGCGCAGCAGCGAAAGGCTCACGCCCAGTACGGAGAGAAAGCGACCGCGCGCCGCGTCGTTAATACGCGCAATATCCTTGGCGAGCTGATCGGCGTGCAGAAACGCGGTCACCGGAACGGATTCCTTCGTGTCCTTGTCGCACATGATCGCCATACCGACGCCGCAGTTCGGATGGCAGCCGCAGCTCAGTTGTCCCCAATCGGCGTTCGGTCCATGGACCAGGTCCGCGAAATCGGAAAATGTGCTCATGAAGCTGATCGGGAACCAGTCGCGGACGGGTTCGCCCAGACCAACCTGGCTCTTCACGTCATGCGCCAGGTGCGAAAGCGTGTAGCGCTGGGCTTTGCGACGCTCGTCCGTAATAGCCTCGTCGCGTCCCGTAAAGGAAACCGGCTGGAACGAGAGGAACGGAATCTTCTTCGGGTTGTCGAGGGCAAATTTCACAACGTGCCCGACCTGTTCGTTGTTGATGCCGTTGATAATCGTGATCACCGGTACAATATCGACGCCCGCCGTCCACAGATTCTCAATCGCGCGCAGCTTCACGTCGAACAGGTTGCCCACCGCGCGATGTGAATTGGCCGCGTTGCCGATGCCGTCGAACTGCAGATACGCATAGCGCAGGCCTGCTTCCGCCGCGGCTTTCGCAAACTCCGGCCGTTTGGCGAATTCGATACCGTTCGTCGCCGCCTGGACACTGTTGTAGCCGACCTCGCGCGCGTAACGCACGGCGTCGATAAAGTACGGCGAAAGCGTCGGCTCACCGCCCGAAAACTGTACCGACATTTGGCGGCGCGGCTTGATCGAAATCGCGTTGTCGAGCAGCGTCTTGATGTCTTCCCAGCTCAACTCATGCACGAAGCCGACCTGGTTGGCATCCATAAAGCACGGATCGCACATCATGTTGCAGCGATTCGTCAGATCGATGGTCAGGACGGAACCGCGGCCATGCGTGATCGTGCTTGATCCGTGGTTGTGCAGCTTGTCGTCATTGTGCGCGCGGATATCGCGGCCCGGAAAGACGTCTTCGAGATGCTTGCTGAAGGCCGGATCGATCGACATCAGGTCTTCGAAGTAACCATGCTTGGCGCACTCCTTCACCATCAGGATCTTGCCGTCCCGCTCGACGATCTTTGCCTTAACTTCGCCGACGGGCTCATTCAGCAGAATCTTGTAGTCGATCTCACCATCGACGATCTTCTGCCGGATCTCCGGAATACAGCGCGGGCACAGTGAATCCGTCTCACGCGGCCAGCCGAGCGGCGGCTTCATCTTCTGATAGCTCTTCAGCAGCGGCTTGTCCGACCATTTCGGCGTAAAGGAATCGTTTTGATTGATCTGATTCAGCCGATCGAAAATTTGCCAGGCGGCGTTGGCGCCCACCGTAACGGCTTTCTCGAAGTACTTGACTGGTTTATGCATGTTTGTTTTGGAGGCCTTGCTATCTCCCATAAGCCCGGAGCGGGATACGCTCGTAGCTAGGATCAGTATAGAAAACGCCTAACTTGTTGAAAATCGGATCGGAGCGAACTGCGACGATTTAGGGTTGTATGGCAGATATGCGCCGCTGAAGGGAATTCATCCAGACGGACAAACTCTGCGATTTCAGCAATTTGCATGTTTTACCAGGCATGGTAATAGCCGTCCCGCAGATAGACCTCGATGGGAACCCGGTAAGCCGATGAAAGCCGCTCCGAGGTCAATACTTCTTCCTTCGGTCCGTCCGCGAAAACTGCCCCGCCTCTTAACAGGACAACCCGCTCAATCTCCGGAATAATGTCATCCAAATGATGCGTCACCAGCAGCAGCCCTACCCCCGAGCGTGCCAGCGCCCGCAGATGTTCGCGCACCTCATGTAGCGAAGGTAGATCGAGGCTGGTGGTCGGCTCATCCAGCAGCAGCGTCGAGGGATGGTGAATCAGAGCGCGGGCAATCAGCAGCCGCCGCGCTTCACCCGAGGAAAGCTCGTCCAGCCAGCGGTTCGCCAGGTGCGCCACTTCCAGCCGCTGCATTGCATGTTGAGTCGCGGCTTCCATTTCGGGTGTCACGTCATGATTCGGCCAGATACCGATGGAGCCGAAGAAGCCGGAAAGCACCAGCTCGCGCCCCGTAATATCGCGTGTGCAGCGCGCCATCAGATCGTTGCTGACCACGCCGATCTGCGCCCGCAGCTCAAAGATGTTCCAGTTCTCGTGGCCGAGGATGCGCAGTTTCGTCCCGTCGCGCAGCAGCGGATAGCATTCGCGCGTGATGGTTTTGATGAGCGTCGATTTGCCGCTGCCGTTCGGTCCGAGAATCGCCACGTGCTCACCGCTCTCGATGCGCAGGCGCAGCCCGTCCAGCGCCAGCAGATTTCCTCGCTGAACAAATACGTTCTGAAACTCGAGCAGCGGTGCGGTCAAAATAAAATCAGAGGGTAACAGAGGCTTCCTTGGGCATTACGGCGGCGCTCATTAAGGATCTTGCGTTCCGATGCGGCTTCGAGCTGGCCGGCATCACGCCTGCCCGGCCGGCGGAAGACTTCGCGCGTTTCGAACGCTGGCAAAGCCAGGGGTACGCCGGCGAAATGCGCTATATGACCGATCGCAGGGGAGACCTGCGCGCCGATCCGCGCAACCTGCTCCCGAGCGCACAAAGCATTCTCTGCGTAGGCAAGGTCTACCGCACAGCCCGCGAAAACGCCCCGAAAAATGAAGGAACGAAGCCAGCGCGCGGCCGCATTTCGCGCTACGCCCGGGGCGGCGATTATCACGAACTGATGCGTAACCGGCTGACAGAGCTCGTGAATTTAATTCGCGAACGCTGTGACCAGCCGTTTGAATGGCGCATCTCGGTGGATACCGCCCCGTTATTGGAACGTTCTTACGCGCGGCTTGCCGGACTGGGCTGGATCGGCAAAAACACCTGCCTGATCAATCAGCAGCAGGGCTCCTGGATCTTCTTAGGCGAAGTGCTGCTCTCGGTTCCGCTCCCGCCCGACAGCCCTGCGCCTGCCCGCTGCGGTACCTGCACGCGCTGTATTGACGCCTGCCCGACGGACGCCATCGTTCCGGATGGAAACGGCGGCTGGTCGCTCGATTCGCGGCTCTGTATCTCGTACCTGACGATAGAAAAACGCGGGGAGGTGCCGGCCGAGCTCGCTGCCCGCACCGGCAACCACCTGTTTGGCTGTGATATCTGCCAGGAAGTCTGCCCCTGGAATGGCCGCGCTCCGGTGAGCGATGAGCCGTGGTTTGCGCTGAGCGCATTCGCTCCGCTGCTGACGGATCTTGCCGCCTTAACAGAAGAGAAATTCCGGCAGACCTTTCGCCATACGCCCGTTTGGCGCGCAAAATATGCCGGATTCCTGCGAAATGTCGCCTTCGCTATGGGAAACTCCGGACAGGCGGAGATGCTTCGACCGCTTGAGCGTCTCGCGCGCCATGCGGATCCGCTGGTGGCGAGCTCGGCGAGGCAAGCTTTGGCCCATCTGAAAAGGACGACACCCGCCTGACCTCCTTCCTCCTCACACTGGCTTTCCTGCTACCCGGCGCAAACTCGCTCAGCCCCGGCTTCGATCATTTTTATAACAACGAATACGACCAGGCGCTGGCCATCTTTCAAAAGGAGGCGCGCGCCCGCCCCGATGATCCGCAGGCGCAAAACGCCATTGCGCAGGCAGTTCTCTACCGCGAGATGTATCGCAACGGGGCGCTCGAAAGCGAACTCGTCACAGGCGGCAACGCCTTTCTGCGCCGCCCCAAAATGCAGGTAAGCGCGGCCGACAGACAGCTCTTTCTGGATGCCACCGAACGCGCTCTCTCGTTTAGCGCAAAGAAGCTTGCGGGGGATGCGCGTGATGTGCATGCCCTCTACGCTGCCGCCGTGGCCCATGCACTACGCGCGAATTTTTTCTACCTGGTCGAAAAATCCTGGACACGCGCTCTGCGGGAATGTATTGCGGCGCGCAAAGCGGATGACGAGATTCTGCGCATTGACCCGGAATTCATCGACGCCCATCTGTTGCACGGTTTGAGCGAGTATGTGGTGAGCTGTTTGCCCTTATATATGCGCATTCTGGGGTCGCTCAACGGATTTCACGGCGATAAAGAAGACGGTATTCGCGAGCTCCAGCGCGTGGCCCGTTCCAATGCCGGTAACAGCTATGACGCGGCCATTGTTCTGGCCGCCATTTACCGGCGCGAGCGGCGTCCGAAGGACGCGCTGCCGCTGGTGAAGATGCTCGCGGAAACATTTCCGCGAAACTACCTGTTTCCCCTCGAGCAGGTGCAGATGTACAGCGATCTCGGGGATAAGGCATCGGCCCTGCAGGTGTTGTCGCAGATTGAACAAGCCTTGCGCGCCCGCCAGCCCGGGTATGCGCATCTGCCGCTCGAACGCGTGCGATATGCCCGCGGCAATCTGCTGTTCTGGTATGGCGATCTGGATCAATCGCTATCCGATCTGCGGCAGGCGACGCGCGGCGCCGATACGCTTGACCTGGGTACCGGCCTCATGGCGTGGCTGCGCCTCGGACAGGTCTACGATCTGCTCGGTGATCACACCCGTGCTGAAAGTGCATACCGCACCGCCATGGCGATGGCGCCTCAATCGGAGATTGCAAGAGAGGCGCAGTCATACATCAAAAAGCCATACCAGCGTAAATCAAAGTAGAATGCAGTCTGGGCTACACTGAGTGAACAGTCGAGCGACCGAATGAATTCCTCAACGCGTAACGGCTCCAAGGCAGTGTTTTATGAACGCCTCTGCGAACAATTGAATCTTCTTTTTGGCGAAGAGAAGAACTTCGTTGCGAATGCCGCGAATACGTGTGCGCTCTTATTCCAGCTTCTCCCCGATGTGAGCTGGGTAGGCTTCTACATAGTACAAGGCCGCGACCTGGTTTTAGGCCCATTTCAAGGCAAACCGGCATGCGCCAGAATCCCGATCGGTAAAGGCGCGTGTGGAACGGCTGCGGCGGAGCGTAAAACCATCATCGTGCCCGATGTGGAGCGCTTTCGAGGGCATATCGCCTGCGATCCGGCCGCGCAATCGGAAATCGTTGTCCCGTTGCTCAACTGGGGACGCCTGATCGGTGTCCTGGACGTCGACAGCGCCAGCCTGAACCGCTTCGACGAGGAAGACGGCGAAGGACTCGAATCGCTGGCGGCTGTTTTTCTGGCGTCGCAGGCGACGAACGATTTGCCGGACCTGAGCGAGCAGGCCATCGACGATTAAGTCAACGCAAGGATGTTCCGGGCTTCGTCCCGGCTACGAGCCCACGACCTCGGTGCGCTTGAGCTGAGCATCTTGGCCGAAACGTTTCCGATATCCAACTGAAGTTCGGTAAAGCAGCGCACTGCGGGCCGGAGCCGCTGCCACGCACGGCGCCATGGCGCTGAAATTCTACGACAAATCCTGAATCGCTTGAGTCGGTCCTTGGGCAACAACTCGATCGTTTCAGCCCGGAATGTCGCAGACCTCTTTTTGCGAGAACTGGTCGAGTTTGCAGACGTCGCCCCAGGAACAGCAGGTTTGCGTTCGCGTGCATTCCTGGCCGTGAGGTATGCAGGGATGGCATATGTTTCCCCCGCCGCCCCAATAACAGAGCAGTTCCGTGGCGCCGCCGTGGCAGCAGTGTGTTCCCTGCATATGGTCCGGCACGCAAGGCTCGAACATACCCGCGCAGCCTGAAGGCGGAGGAGGCGGCGGAGGCGCAGATGCGCTGCACTTGCCGTTCTGCACGACGAGGCCCGGATCGCACCCGCTCTGATCGCAGGGGATCTGGCCGGCTTTGCCGCAGTTCTGGCAGCGGCCGCCGGCGGGCTTATAGGGCGGGTTGCACCCGGTATCGCAGGGAACCTGGTAGTATCCGCCGCAATACCGGCACACGCCGCCCGCCATATGCAGTCCGGCATTACAGCCGGAGTCGCAGGGAAGCTGACCGTCGTTGCCGCACGGGGTGCAGAGCCCGCCTTTTAGTCCCAGCCCGGCATTGCAGCCGCGATCGCATGGAATTTGCCCGGCGGCGCCGCAATGCCTGCATACGCCTTGCGCCGTTTCCAACCCGTTGTCGCAGCCACCTTTGCAGGGCGGGTGCGGGCATTGATTGGGATCGCAGGGAAGCTGGAAGTCGCCGCCGCACACAGCGCAAAGGCCATTTCGTATTCCCAAGCCGGTGTCGCAGCCCCAATAACACGGCGGTTTTCCTGCGAAGCCGCAGTCGAAGCATGTTCCGCCGGTCCAAACTCCCAGGCTGTAATCGCATTCCAGATGGTCGCCCATGCAGCGCGCCGTAGCTTGCGCCGCATCGGGCGGGCAGCAGGGCTGTCCTCCTTTGGTGCCGCAAGCGAAGCAGCGGTGCGTAGCCCTGTCGCAGGCGCCGGCAGCGCACATCTCTTTCATGTTCCAAAAATTCGGAGAGTATCCGCGGCCGTCGACGGTCCATTTCGGCGCCCTGGTTTCCGGACCATCGCAGCACGGCTGTCCGACGCCTCCGCATGGTTGGACACATCTGTCGCTTGCGAGATCACAACCCAGTCCGTTGTCGCAGGCAACCAATTCAAAGCCCATGGCGGTGCTCAAGCTCTTCGGCGCATGGCAACAGGAATGGCCAAGCTGGCCGCATGCGATAAAGGTCCCGATTCCAGACTGCCAAATCCCGGACACCGTGGTCGCAATGCCGCTATGCAAGGTCCAGGTAGTATAGGTCAAGGTGGGGCGGTAGATACTCGATTCCGAGTTAAATGTTGGAAAACTCATTCGGTGCCCGGCAGCTTCGGGTCAGCGTTCTGGTTGCGCTCACCGGTCCAGGTAAGGCGATAATTTGTTGACAAGGAACGGAAACTCTTCCGTGACATCGACTGCCACGCGAAACTTCTCATTGAAATCCGTATTGCGATTCGTGTAAACGAAAATCACTTCGACAATACGGCGAATACCGCTCAATGCCGAGGCGCGCACACCCACGGCGGTCAAGGCAAAATCCCGAGCGAATTCTTCCGCAGCCATAGCATAAATGGCCGGATAACGCATTGCGATGTAATTCAGTGCGCGGTGCTCATCGGTCGCTCCGGCATTGTCGGTAATCTGCCGGATACGATCGAAGACCTCTTCTGTCGCTGCGTTGAATGCCTCCGCGCTCAGTTTGGCCGGCTTGGGCATGGCGCCCACGAGCGATGCGCGGTCGAACGAGTAGATCTGGTCGAACACGACGATGGGCGCCATCAGGCCGTTGCACATCTCCGGTGGAGCGATGGGCCCCTTTACGCCAATGACAACGTCGAGATCGGCGGGCGCCGGTTGCGGGCGAATCGCTTCAATCAACCGCTCAAAATCCAGCGGATCCCGCGGCTGGAGAAGGTAGGTATCTAAATCGTGAATCGTCAATACCCAACACAATTGGCGCGCCAGATAACGGTTTTCCCGCTTGGAAAGCGCAGTGGAGAAGGCCTGCTTGTCCGTTAATCCGGCGGTTTCCGCTCTGCCGAGCAGTTGCGCGAATTCCTTTTCCACTGAAACGCTCGGGAAGCGAGCCTCGATCCGGCCCAAGGCATAAATGTAAAAGGTTGACGCAGTGCTGGGAATAGAGCCGCATGTTTTACAGGCCTTTCCCGCAGGAGCCGTATAATTCGCATTTGGCTCCGCTACAACCGGGCCTGTCATCTCTGCGACGTTGTTGGCAGAATCCATAATTTCCCTTCGCTAAAAAGTACGCGCTATTTCGGGCGTCCGGTAAAGGCGAGCCAGCGGTTAAGCGTAGCTGCGCGGCGTTCGCAGCCGGCGCAGCTTCGAAAGCCGATCGTCGCGGTAACGCGTTTCACGACGTCACCCAGGCCGACTTCATCTTCCGTTATAAGAGCGGGCAGGTTGATCTTGTAGGGTGGCACGCGCGAAGGTTTTGCTTGCTGGCGCTCGCTTTGTTCGTTCAAGCCAGTTTCCTCCGTGCCTGCGGTATGGAGAGAGAATATCACCGTTATCCAGTTTTGTTGCTCCTATTTTTAGCTGTGGATCTGGGATTCGTACTACCCTGTTCTGCCGCTAGAATGAAGCGTGGTTTCCGAACAGGTCGAACAGCTTGCGATGCGGGCTCGCCAGCTTACAGCGCTTGGCCAGTTGCAGGCCGCGCGCGAGCATTGGATCGCTGTCCTCAACCTGCTGCCGATCGATGCCGGGGAACGGCAGGGCGTCCTGCGCGAAGTGGCCCGGATCGACGCTCGCCTGGCGCCCAAAAAGAAAGTAAATTGGGCCAAGCGGCTCGGCCCGATCGGCGTTGGACTTGCCTTTCTCGCAAAGTTCAAGACCGTAGCGCTGCTGCTTCTCACCAAAGGCAAGTTTCTGATCAGCATTCTCGCCTTTGTCGGCTTTTATTGGGCGCTGTTCGGCTGGTGGTTCGCTGTCGGCCTGGCAGGTTCGGTTCTGCTGCACGAGATGGGTCATTACGTAGCGGTGCGCCGCTTCGGCTTTCGCGCCGAGCTGCCTATGTTCTTGCCCGGCTTCGGCGCTTACGTGAAGTGGAACGGCGCGAATGTCGATCCTGGCATACGCGCGCAGATTTCTCTTGCCGGCCCGCTGTTCGGGTTATTCTCGGGTCTCCTTGCGTATGCGCTGTTTGTTTCCACGCATCACATGGTCTGGCTGGCGGTGGCGCAGTTTGCCGGCTGGCTTAACCTTATTAACCTGATTCCCGTTTCCATTTTCGACGGCGGCTCGGCCATGAATGCTCTCGGCCGCCAGCACCGTCTGGCGGTACTGGTCGTCTGTCTTGCATTGGCATTCTTCCTCCATGAGTATGCATTCCTGTTTGTCGCGCTCGGAACAGCTTATCGCCTGTGGAAGCGCGATTTTCCGGCAGAGCCGCGCCAGGGCATCGCTTATGCATTTGTCGCGCTGGCCGTGGCGAACGGGTTTCTGAGCTGGTTCTGTTTAAACCAGGCGCGCGTACTGCTCCACGCGACGTCCCAGGGCGTGTGAGCCGAATGCCAAGATCTCCCGCTGTTTCTTCTTCCCGGCCGGCGCTGCTCGATTATTTCCGCGGCGCGGTTGCGGATTTGAAACACCGCCCTCCCGGCAATGTCCCGGCTCTCGATGTCCTCCGTTCGCTCGCGATTCTGCTCGTATTCAGCGGACATATTGCCGGCGAGTTTCATGCCTCGCATCGCATCAGCCGCATCCCACTCTTTTATTGGGGCTGGACCGGAGTCGATCTCTTCTTTGTCTTGAGCGGACTGCTTATCGGCACCCAACTTTGGAAAGAAGTGCAGCTTACCGGCACCGTCCGTATCGGCACGTTTCTGCTACGCCGCGGCCTGCGCATCTGGCCACTCTATTTCAGTTTTGTCGCGCTGTTGTATCTGGAAGTGCTCTTCCTCGGCCGCAGATTCAGCGGCCTGCTGGCCGATACGTTTTTTCTGTCCAACTATTTTCATTGCCAGATCGGCGGCGGCTGGTCACTTTCTACCGAGGAACAGTTCTATATCGTCGCGCCCGTTTGTATCTGGCTCGCCGCCCGATTGAAATTCCGTCGCCTCGGCTGGCTGCCCGTCCTCGGCCTTCTTGTTCCCATCGTCATCCGGATTCTTTATCGCATCTTTTCCAGCCTGAGTCCCGCCGCGCTGAAACAGTATTTCTATTCGCCGATTCACACCCACTCCGACGCGCTCGCGATCGGCGTACTCTTCGCCTGGTTAGCCGTGTACCGAGCCGATCTGGTTCGTTCGCGTCGTTTCCGCCTGGTCGCCTCGACCGTGATGTTCGTCGTGGGTGCGGCTCTTTATGTCACGAGCCAGCTTCTCTTCAATTTCACCGCTCTTGCCCTCGTCTTCGGGTCGGCCACATTTTTCTCGATGGGGCTCAATCCCTCGCCGCGCATCCTCAACTGGCACGGTTTCTACCTCATCAGTCGGCTCTCCTACGGCGTGTATCTCAACCACTTCGGCCTTTTGCCGAAAATGCATGATCTACTGGGGACATGGGGAGACGGCGGAGGCGTCGGATTCTGGATCGCTTACCTGCTTTCTTTCTGCGCCTCCATGGCGATCGCCTTCGTGACCTTCCAGCTGATCGAGTGGCCCTTCCTGAAACTCCGCTCGCAGTGGATGAAGACCCGGCGATCCGAACGCGTCCTCAAGGCCACACCCATGCACGAAAAATTGGCCACTTAACGCTTCCACTGGTCGTTCTCCTTTTCTCTGCCAGATTTCTCCTAGCCAGCAATCGCTGGACGGAATACAACATCGGCCCTTTTTACGTCGCCACGGACTCGGACGAAAGCGCCGCCCGCGACACTCTCGTGCAGCTTGAACAAGTCCGGTGGGTCCTCGGTAATTTATTGGAATCGAAAGACTTACGTTCACTTTGGCCGATCCGTATCCTGCTCACCAATACGCCGGTTCGCGCCCGCTCCGAGTTCGTTTGGCAAAACGGGCAGTATTTTTGGGCCAGCACTCCCGGCTCGCCCCTCCCGCTCGGCGAACTAGCCGGGCTGCTGCTCGATGCCAACACGCCGCGCCTGCCTGCGGAGGTCGAATCCGGCATTCGCCAACTATTCTCGACATTGCGCGCTCGCGGCTCCCGCGTCACCTGGGGCGGCCCGCCGCCTCACCCGGATCTGGCCTGGGCCAGAATGCAGCTTTTTGCAACTAAGTTTGAGTACGGCGCCAGCTTTCACATCTTCCTGACCGCGCTTCGCTCTGGCAGCACCATCACCGCTGCCGAGCGGAATGCGTTTGCCAAACCTCCGACCGAACTCGAAGCCGAAGCCAAAGCCAATCTGGCGGCCGGACACTGGGAAGCCGTTCCGGTCTCCGGCCGCCCGCTGGATGCTAAACGCGATTTCGGAGTCCATTTGCTCGATGCAGTGGTTGCCGGCGTTTATTTGGCGGCGCTCGACCCGGCGCAGGGGGGAGCTGCCTGCAAGGCAGCCGTGGAGGCGGGGGGCGATGCTGCCGCGCTCGGTTACGAATGCCTGGGCCAGCTCGCCAAGACAAACGGCGAAAATCCGAAGATGTATTGGGAGGACGCAGTGCGCGCCAACAGTCGCAGCGCTCCGGTTTATGTCGCGGCGGCCGAGGGATTGCCCGAAGTGGAAGCGCTGCCTCTACTGAAACGCGCGGCGCAGCTGAACGATCGCTGGGCCGAGCCGATCTACCGGCAGGCCGAGTTCGCCGCCACGCCCGCGGAAAAAGAATCGCTGCTCAAAACCGCCCTGCAGCTCGACCCCCGCTCGACTTCGCACTGGATCGAACTCGCTAAGCTGCAAACCACGGCAGGGGAGGGAACAGCCGCGCAGGGTAGCTGGCTACGGGCGGAGGACTCCGCTCCCGATGCCGCGGAACGCGAGCGCGTTCACCAGCTTCGCATGTCGTATGAACAGCAGCGCCTCGATGCCGCCGAGGCCGCGCGCCGCCGTGATCGCGATGCTGCACATTTGGCCGACGAGCAGGCCCGGCAAGCGGAAATGGCACGCATCCACACGGCTGAAGAGAAGGCGAACCAGGCGCTCGATCAGGCTGCGGGCGGCGAAAAACCATCCGACGTTGTCTCCTGGAGCACGCTCGCTGGAGACAAAAAGCTCTCCGGCACGCTGACGCGAGTCGATTGCCTGAAAAGCGGGTACCGCTTATCGGTGAAAGATAAGACCGGAGCCGTCGCACAACTCTTTCTCCCGAAAGACAGCGGCGCCAACCTCGCTTGTGGCGCCCTGGCCCGCCCGCGCCGAATTTCCGTCCAATATCGCGCGGCGATCGACGATGACCGGCAGACGTCGGGCGAAGTGACGAGCCTCACTCTGCAGTGACCCCGACGTTGCGCGCGGCCACCCGCGCCGATCTGCCTACTCTGCTGGAGATCGAGAACGAATCCTTTGCACGTCCCAACTGGCGCGCGGCCGATTTTCTGAAATATCGCGCGACGGTCGCCGAATGTGCCGGCGACGTTGCAGGTTTTGTCGTTGTCCGCGAAGTTTACCAGGGCAACGCCGACACACGCGCCGAGCGTGAAATTTTGAACGTGGCCGTGCGCACCCGCTTTCGGCGGCAAGGAATTGCAACTCTGCTGCTGCAACAGGAGATTCGATCCGGCGCGCTCTATTTTCTGGAAGTGCGCGAATCGAACGTGGCGGCGCAAACACTTTATCGCAAGCTGGGGTTTTTAGAAATCGGCCGGCGCGCGAAATACTATAGCCATCCCTCCGAAACAGCTATTGTCATGCAGATGAAATAGTGCTAATTTTTGGGAGAACGGACGCGTCCAGCGTTCGTTCGAGTGACCGATGCACTTACACCCACCGGGCCCGATTCTTCCAAACATCTCAGAACCAGACTCGGCGTGGTGGTTTGCCCGAAAAGGAGAACCCTTTGGAGAATCACACGCAAGACGAAGAATTGAAAGCGCATCTGCTATCCACAAACGAGCAGTTCCGGACGCTTGCCGAGCAGCATGCGCGGTTGAAACAACAGATCGAACAGATCGAGTCCAAATGTCACGTCACGCCCGATGACGAACTCGAGGAGCAACGCCTCAAAAAGCTCAAGCTCCAGTTAAAAGACCAGATGCTGGAAATTCTGGAGCACTCGAAACACGCAAGCGTCCATTGACCGTCGCCTTTACTTCACAAACCCCAACTTCTTTAAGTCGGGCGCGGGCGCAGGCTCATTGAACTGCGCCTGCGTGAAGGTTTCTTTTACCTGCCCGTCACTAAGCGCCACTCCGTAAGGCGGATCGGTAAAGGGAAACGCGTTCTTCAGTTTTGTGAGTTCCAGGCTCGTGCTGGCCTGCTTGAAATGCGTATCGTGTAAGAAGCTTGCCGCCCATTGCGGATTGATGGTAGGAATCGCGACGACCCGCGTTGTGCCCCAATCGAGCTTCGACATAAACTTCGCTGCTGCGTCGCAATGCATGCAGGACGGGTCATAGAAAAAGAGAAATACTTTTCCTTCGGCTAAATTTGCCGGTTTGCCATCGACAACAACAGGCGTCGGCACCTGTGTATGTGCGCGCCGGGCGGCATTGACTCCGAAACTGACGGCCGCAAGCGCGGCGAGGAGAACAAACGCGAACGCCGGCGCTCTTGTGCGGGCTACGCGCGGCGACCAGGCAAATGCGAGAATTCCGAACAGCAGCATGACGGCATCGCTGATGAAAAATCCCGGGCCGACGGTGCGTTTGATGATCGGGAAACAACTGCACTCGTGCCCGACGAGCACGTTGTAGTAATAACCGATCCAGGCGATGAAGAAGATGAGTAGTGCGGAGCCGAGCAGGCCGCCCCAGCGCCGCAAACGCGGAGTAAACAGCAGAAATGCGGCGAGCAACTCGAGCGTTCCGAGCGCGGCCGCGCCGATGGCTCCCCAGCCGGCGTGTACCTGGGCCTGTTCGAGCAACTCGCCCGTTTTAAACGGGCTCAGTACCTTCCATCCGCCCGAAACCAGAAAGATGATGCCGAGCAGAATGGCCGCAACCGCGGCAAGCGTTCGTTTCCAGCTCGCCTGCGCGTGTGAAGAAGGAATGTTCGAATCTACAACCGCTGCCTGCATTCTGTCTCAATTGTATTCTGATGTGCAGACTAGATGATAAAAGTTCCATGCAGTACTCTGCTGCTTTTCACCTCCGCTCTACTGGCTGCGCCTGTGAGCAATCCGAAGAAAATAGATCGCGAAGTGAAAAAGATCACCACGTCGGCAATCCTGATCGACACCCATAACGATATTCCCAGCTTTACGGTCGATGGCGCGGATATCGGCAATGCGCCCAAAAACGAAACCGATATTCCACGCCTGAAGCAGGGCGGCGTCGGCGCTGTTTTCTTTTCTGTCTACGTGGCATCGAAGTGGACCGATGGCAATCATTCCGCGCATCGCGCGCTCGAGATGATCGATACCGTGCGGCACGATATCATCGGCCGGTATCCGGATACATTTCAGCTTGCGCTTACCGCCGACGATATCGTGCACGCGCATAAAAAGCACAAAATCGCGGCGTTGATGGGGCTAGAAGGCGGGCATGCAATCGAAGACAGCCCGCGCCTGCTGCGCGATTATTACCGACTTGGCGTCCGTTACATGACGCTAACCCACACCAACACCAATAACTGGGCCGATTCGTCCGGCGATATGAAAAAGCCGCAAGTCCAGCACCACAACGGTCTCACGCCTTTCGGTAAAGATGTGATTCACGAGATGAACAGGCTCGGCATGGTGGTCGATATCTCGCACGTGGCGGACAAGACGTTCTACGATGCGCTCGAAACGAGTCAGGCGCCGCTGATCGCTTCGCATTCCTCGACTCGTGCTTTAACCGATGTACCGCGCAATATGACGGACGACATGATCCGCGCGCTCACTAAAAAAGGCGGTGTCATTCAGGTCAATTTTTATTGTCCGTTCATCACCCGCCGGCCGGACGGGCACGCTTCGATCGAAGATGTCGTGGCGCACATCGATCATGTGCGCCAGCTTGCCGGTATCGACGCCATCGGCATCGGCAGCGATTTCGACGGCATCGAATGCGCGCCGCAAGGCCTGGAGGATGTTTCGAAATTTCCGGCGCTCACGCGTGCGCTACTGGAGAAAGGCTATTCGCCGTCCGATATCAAGAAAATTTACGGCGGTAACACGCTGCGATTGATGCGGGCAGTGGAGCGCGTTTCGCAACAGATGGCTCACTGATGCTCGGCCGTTTTGGCCTGCTGCCATAGCGCATCCATCTCCTCGAGCGAACTCGCTTCGAGCGTGCCGCCGCTTCTTACGATCTCCTGCTCGACGTGGGCAAAACGCTGGCGAAAACGTGCGTTGGTCTTGCGCAGCGCTTGTTCCGGATCTACTTTCAGATAGCGCGCCAGATTTACCACGTTAAAGAGCAGGTCGCCGATCTCGTGCTCAATGTGCTCCTGGTTTCCGCGAGCCTGTGCTTCGGCTAACTCAGCGGCCTCTTCTTTCAACTTTTCGACCACTCCCGCCACACTCGGCCACTCGAAGCCGATCTTGGCCACTTTATGCCCGATCTGATCGGCTTCCATCAAAGCCGGTAACGAGCGCGGTACGGCCTCCAAGATCGAGACATGGGGCTTTGCGCCGCGCTCCGCTCTCTCCTGCTTCTTGATCTCGTCCCAACGATGCTTGACGTCTTCCGGCGTTTCAGCAGTGGCATCGGCGAAGACATGCGGATGCCTGCGAACCAGCTTCTGATTGATCGCGTCGAGCGAGTCGGCGATTGAGAACAAACCATCTTCACGGGCCATTTCGGCAAAAAAAACCGGCTGTAGAAGGAGATCGCCGAGTTCTTCGGCAAGCGCCGGCCAGTCGCGAGCGTCGATGGCGTCCATCACTTCATACGTCTCTTCGAGCAGATACGCCTTGATGGTGTCGAAGGTCTGTTTGCGATCCCAGGGACAGCCGCCCGGCGCGCGCAATCGCGCCATGATGTTTACAAGTTCACGAAATTTGTTACCGGCTTCTTCGAATTGCGCTGCCAAACTGGCCTCCGCTTCGACTATAGCGACAGGAGCGAAGCCGTAGGATTCTCACAAGTGCTCCGCGTCGTGGTGTGGAGCAAGCAGGCGACGCGCCTTGGTCCCGAGGCGGCCATGATGAACAGCAGAAGCGCGGCACTCACTTCATATCTTCCGCGAGCGGCGGCTGCAACGGGTTATTCACTTCCGACCAGCCTTTGCGTCCGAAGGCTTCATCCACAATCGCCCGCAATTTTGCGACGACCTCAGCGGGAGGCGTCTGGAAGTCCGCCAGTTCATAATTACGTCCGAGAAATTCATATTTCGATTGCCCGAAGCGATGGTACGGCAGCAGCTCGTATTTGATGACGTTCTTGTGCGGCTGGATGAAGGCGAGCACCGCGCGGATATCTTCTTCACTATCGTTTACACCGGGAATGAGCGGTGTACGAGCGATAAATTTCTTATCGGGCCAAGTCTCGTATGCGCGCTTGAGGTTATCGAGAATCCGCTTATTGTCCACTCCGGTCCACTTTTTATGCCGCACGGGATCGATGAACTTGATGTCGTGATAAACAAAATCGACATGGGGGAGCACTTTTTCGCAGAAACGGAACGGAACGTTGCTGGCCGTTTCGATCGCCGTATTGATTCCCCGGTTGTGAGCCTCGGAAAGCAGCGCTGCAACAAAATCGGGCTGTAACTGGCACTCGCCGCCTGACACGGTAACACCGCCTCCGGACTCGGCGAAGAACGGGCTGTCTTTCTCGACCTGTTCGAGGACTTCATCCACCGTCATCTCTTGTCCAAACATGTAAAGCGCACCGGTGGGACACACTGAAGCACACTCTGCACCGCAATGACCGACTAAGTCCCAGTTGACGTGTACCTTGTCGTCAGGCCCATCGACGACATACATCGCACCTTCCGGACAAGGCAGCTTTAGACACCGCCCGCATTCCTTTGCGCCGATGCACTTGCTACGTTTGTAGGCGAGCTCTGGCTTCGGGTGAATCGTTTCGGGGTTGCTGCACCATTTGCACCGTAAAGAACAAGCCTTAAGAAAGACGGTAGTGCGGATTCCCGGGCCATCCTGGGTGCAGAAGTTCTGAATATTGACTACGAGCCCTTTAATCGGCCCCGCAGATGCTGCAGCTTCGACAGGCTCGGGCAGTACGTTCAGTTGCGTTGCCATCGTTTCAATCCCCCAAAGAGATGCCCATCGCGCGTGCGGCTTGCAGGAATTGGCTGTCCGGTGGCACCGTGCGAATCTTGTTCACCGCGTCGGCCAGAGGCACGTACGCTATTTGCGGCTGGAAAGCAATGAGTACTCCGCTATGCCCGTCGTGAAAAGCACGCACGGCCGCCGCGCCGTAGGCCATCCCAAGCTGGCAGTCGGTCGCCGTGAGGCGTCCTCCACGGAGGATCTCGCTCAGAACGAAGGGGAATGTCTCGCGGTCGGAACGTCTTTGGATCTCCAGGGCCACGGCGGCGGCCGCTGCGCCAGATCTATCGATGACTTTCCGTCCGCCGTCGGTTCCTTCTTCGGATGCCCCGGGCGAAAGCGCTCGTCGCGTATGCTCGATTGTGCCGGTGCTCTCCAAGTGGGGTTGTCCTTGCTGGACAGCCCGCGCTCCTTCCGAGACAACGATGAGGGACGGTGCTCGTCCGCTTTCCTGGTTTTGCTTCAGCCGCTGCGCAACCTTCGCGAGGTCGAATGGGATCTCGGGAATCAGGATGGCGTCGGCACAAGCGGCTATTCCGGCCTGCAGCGCCAACCAACCGGTATGCTCTCCGAGCACCTCCGCCACAGCGATCTTCCGGGTCGCGCGCGCGGCAGTTCGCAGCCGCTCGAGCAGCTCAATCGAAAAACTCAGGGCGGTATTGAATCCGAGTGACATTGTGCTCGCAATGTCGTTCTCCACCGACTCCGGCACGCACAGCGTTTTCAATCCTTTGTTCGCCAGCTTCAAAGCGATACTCAGCGGCCTGCGCCCGACCACGCTGATGACGCCGTCAATTTGTTCGTTTTGAAGAGTTGTCAGCAATTCCGAGGAGCGATCAATCTCCTCGACGCCTTCCATCTCATCCTCATATTTCTGAATTGTACGTACGTAGAAGGGATCGATTCGCGACGTGCCCAGAAATCCGTCAGCCGCCTCCGCAATCCCTGCGACGCCTTCGGGCGCCAACTTCAGCAGACCGCCTTGTGGATAGCGATCGCGAAATAGGAGGCCTTCATAGCCGTCACGAATTCCGAACGCCTCCCATCCCAGCTCGTGCGCGGCAAGGGCCGCCCCTGCAACTACGGCATTTAATCCGGGAACGTAGGGCCCTCCGGCATTAATCGCGATGCGCTTTGGTGCTTCGCTCATAGGTCACGCCGCTTCCTCGGTCCTCGCGATGATTTCCGCTTGCTGCATGGGCGACAGGTCTACGAAGTATGCGGAATAGCCGGCGATGCGCACCACCAGATCGCGATATTTCTCCGGCTGCTTTTGCGCCTCCAGCAACGTTTCTTTGTTGATGATGTTGAACTGGACGTGCCAGAGCTTGAGGTTGCACCACGTGCGGATGATTTGCATCAGCCGGCGAGTTCCCTCTGGTCCAGCGACGTTGCCAGGCGCGAATTTCATGTTGATCAAGGCAGGACCGTTCAGACCACCCCAATTGGCAGCTCTGGCCCTCGCGATCGATCCAAACGCGACCGTGGGTCCCTTGGTGTCTGCACCATGTGAAGCAGAGACGCCCTCAGACAGAAATTCATTCGCAAAGCGGCCATTGGGAGTAGCAGAGATCACTTTCCCCATCGGCACATGAGCTGTCACGGGCACCTGGCGAAGGGGCCAGCGCTGGCCGTTGGCTTTCGGATTCTCGTAGGAATATTCGCAGAACGCGTTTTCGATCTGCCGGCCAATATCGTCTACCCATTCAATGCCGTTGCCGTATTTGGGTGCGTTAAGGCACATCTGCCGAATCGCTTCATTCCCTTCCCAGTTCTTTTCCATTGCATCGAGGAGTTGGTCCCAACTGAGTTTCTTCGTTTCGTAGATCAGGTGCTTGATGGCCGCCAAGGAATCGATCGCGGTAGCTTTTGCCAGTGTTTCCATGTAATTCAAATCGATGGTGCCGGGGATATCCTCCTCTTGCTGATGCATGTCCATACCCGCTTCGATGCTTGGCCCAAAGAGCATTGAAGCGACAGGGCATGCCAGGTACCGCGGTTCGAGCATGCCGGCGTACCGCTGTTGGATCATCTGGTGGCGAATCAAATGGTATAACTGCGCTTTGAATGCTCCCCAGAACTCTTCGTACGTCTTGAAATTTCGCGGATCGCCCGTTTTCAGACCAAGCTGCAAATTCTTCCAGACTTTCAGCTTCCCGTCGCGCAATGCTAATTCCAGTGCCGCAGCGATATTGAGCATGCATCCGCCCGAGATACCGTCTTCCCGGTGGATCACTCTGGTATCTGCACAACTCGAGGGCGTGTAATCAAGGGCCTCACGCATGGGAACACCCAAATCGACGTAGAACGGGACAATCGCTTCGTCATTAAGGAACTTGGGAATACCCTTCCCATCCTTAACTGCTTCGGCGGCGAGGTGCAGAAACTTCTCTGGCGTGTTCGCGTGAATGCGGACGGCGAATTCCGGGTAAGTGGATCGCATCGGACGGCCGGATTCCAAAATCAGATAGGACAGCTCATTCGTCGCATCCAATCCCTCCGATGTTTGACCGCCGACTACCACCAGTTCGAAATGCGCAAACCCTTCCGTCTGCGCCGCTGCGGTTTTCGTCAAAAAAGTAGGCAGCAACTGCTCCATTTGGATCCAGACGCATTGGAGCAATTCTTTTGCGGTCTCGTCCGTAAGCCGGCCCTCGGCGACGTCCTTCTTGTAATACGGATAGAGGTACTGATCCATGCGGCCGCTCTGCGTGCCACTGCCGAGACTCTGCTCCATCTTGGTCCACAACTGGACGAACCAGTTAACCTGGAGAGCTTCGCGGAACGTTCGCGCGGGATTTTCGGGCACCCAATCGCAAACGGCAGCAATTTCTTCGAGTTCTTTCTTCCGCGAAGCGTCGTTTTCCTTTCCAGCAAGTTCGGTTGCTAGTTTTGAATACCGCTTCGCCCAAATGGTCATTGCATCGCATACCACCGTCACGGCCTGAAAGAACGCCGCCTTTACGCACTCGTTGGGATTGGTGAGCTTCTCTAGCCGGGTTTGCGCCTCAGCCCGGATTCCTTTACAGCCCAGTTTTAGAATTTTTTCGTAATCCGGCACGAAGTTAGAAGAGGAACGCATCGCCGCTGAGGCTTGAATGAGTCCCATCTGCAGGCTCGTGTTCTTGCGGTCAGGCCCATAGATCACGAAGCGCGTTTCTTCGGGAAGTGCACTCGCGAAAGCCGTCAGGTAATCCCGCTCCTTCCAATAGGGCACCAGCACATCGCGGATTGCCTTCTTGTTTTCCTCCGAAAAGATGACGTAGCCTCTCTGGCCTTTCAACTCTTCGAACACTTCCACGCAATCCCCCAACACGCTGCCGTCGACCTCGGGAAATGCGATTACGCAGGTCCCCAGGAAATTGTGAGGCCGTCCAACGATGAGCTCGCCGGGAAGAATGGCGACTTCCAGCTTTTCAGCAATGTGTTTCAGCGCCATCGCCCAGCGCGATACAAGGGGCTGGCCTTCGGTGGTCTTAAACGATTCCGTAAAGAGCAACGCTCGCTCCAATTGAAGTGTTGGGGCGCCACGACTGCGGATCGCGTCGTGCATCTTCACAATGCGATCGCTCAGACCTTCATGCAGCGTCTTCTTTCCTTCGAGAATCGCTTGTTCTTGTGCGGATAGGGCTGGAGTAGGTGCGCTCATAGACTTATGCTGCCTCTTCAGTCCTTGCGATGATTTCGGCCTGCTGATCGGGGGAAAGATCGACGAAGTACGCGGAATAGCCGGCTATGCGGACGACGAGGTCGCGATACTTCTCGGGCTCTTTTTGTGCGGCCAGCAAAGTCTCCCGGTTCAGGATGTTGAACTGTACATGCCAGATCTTCAGGTTGCTCCAGGTACGGATCACCTGCATGAGCCGGCGCGTCCCTTCCTCGCCCGCGACGTTGCCGGGAGCGAATTTCATGTTGATCAGCTCGCCGCCTTTTTCCTTGTAGCTTGTGTCGCGTCCATGGGACATGGAGGTTAGGGCCACCGTGGGACCTTTCACATCCATACCGTGGGATGCGGAGATGCCCTCCGACAGATACTCATGGGCCGGCCGGCCGTTGGGCGTCGCCCACGTCACCTTACCCAGCGGCACGTGAAACGTGATCGGGATACAGCGCAAGATGAAGCATTGATCGTGCGGCTTAGGGTACTTATGCAGAAATTCCAACAAAAAGTGGTCGATATCCAGACCGATCTTGTCGACCCAGTCGATTCCATTTCCGTACTTGGGCGCATTC
Source organism: Bryobacteraceae bacterium (assembly GCA_036557945.1). Lineage (GTDB taxonomy): Bacteria > Acidobacteriota > Terriglobia > Bryobacterales > Bryobacteraceae > Bog-105. Next base: position 23,627 of record DATBGM010000058.1, read on the forward strand.
AGACACATCTGCCGGATGGCTTCCTTGTCTTTCCAATTGTTCTCGATTGCCTCCAGAAGTTGATCCCAAGTGAGCTTTTTGGTGTCGAATATAAGGTGCTTGACTGCCGCCAGGCTATCCACGGCAGTCCCCTTGCCGACGGTATCCAGGCAGGAATGATCGAGGCCGCCGGGCATATAGTCGCTATGCGTGTGGAGATCGCGGCAGTGCTCCATCGCTAAATCGTGGAGCATCGACGTGGCAGGTGAGGCGAAGTAATTCCCCTGGAGCTTCAAGGCCACGTACTGCTGAATTAGTGTGTGCCTGGCGAGGTGCTCCAACTGCGTGCAGAACGCCTTCCAGACCTGATCGAAGCTGGTCCATGTTCTCGGATCGCCGGTCTGAAGCCCAAATTGCAGATCCTTCCAAATTTTGAGTTTGCCGTTACGGAATGTCATTTCCACGACCGAGCCGTAGTTCAATCCTCCATTGGCGGTTACGTTCGTTTCCCGATTGATCAGCCGATTCTCGCAACAACCTGAAATGTTCCAGTCATTTGCTTCCTTACGGCTGGCTCCGTTTGCGAGGTAGAACGGAATGACCATTTCGTCGTTCAGGAGCTTCGGATACCCCTTGCCGTCTTTGATGGCTTCAACGACGGCGTGCAGGAACTTTTCGGGTGTATTTGCATGAATCCGGACGCAAACGTCGGGGGACGTAATCTGAAGCGGCCGGACCGATTCGAGGATTGTGTACGAGAGTTCATTTGTCGCGTCCACTCCTTCGGGAGTTACGCCGCCCAAACACACGTCACAGAACTGAGAAAAGCCTTCCGTTCCGGCAGCCGCCACCGGGTTCATCTTGATCTCGGTGACCTGTGACATATGCAGCCAAACGCATTGCAGCAGTTCCTGCGCGGCTTCCTTCGTGAGACGGCCTTCGGCTATGTCCTTCTCGTAGTAAGGAAACAAATACTGGTCCATGCGGCCCTGCCCCATCGCAGAGCTCGTCTGCTCAATGCGGTTGAACATTTGTCCTAACCATTGGCATTGCACGGCGTCGTGGAAGGTGCGAGCCGGATTTTCGGGAACATGGTTACAGACTTCGGCGATCTTGAGCAGTTCCGCCTTGCGAGCCGGATTGGCTTCTGTCGCAGCCTTCTCGGTCGCGAGTTGCGCGTAGCGCCCGGACCAGATTTTCATCGCATCGCAGGTTGTGATGACGGCTTCAAGAAAAGGCTTTTTATAGATGAGGTCGCGCGGATGTTCGAGCGCATCGAGCTTCGTTTGCGCTTCCTCGCGAATGCCTTTGCAGCCGCGCGTGATGAGCTTGTTCCAATCGGGCGTCCAATTCTGCGAATGGCGCTGATTCGAAGTGCCCACAACCACGCACGTCATCGTGAGAATGTCTTTGGCGTTTGGACCATACATCAAGAAACGCGTCTCTTCGGGAATAGCATCGTGAAAATTCGATGCGTAGTCGCGGCCGGTCCAGTAAGGCGTGAGGACATCGCTGATGATCTTTCCGTCTTCCTCGTTGACGACTACCTCACCGACCTTGCCCTTGTTCTTGCGAAACATCTCGACACCGGCCGGCATTATGGCGCCATCCAGTTCGGCGTAAACGATGGCCCAGCGGCCTAGCCAGGTATTCGGCCTTCCCACAATGAGCTCGTCATCGAAAATAGTCACTGGCACTTTTTCCGCAAAGTGCTTCAGCGCCTTGGCCCATCGCAGGACGAGCGGTTGGCCCTCCGTTTCTTTGAACGATTCGGTGAATAGGACGGCCCGGTCCAGGGTGACACGCGGCGGCCCGTATGCGCGCATGGCCTCAAACATCCTGAGGACTCGGTCGGTTACCTTTCCGTGGAGTACTTTCGTCCCTTCCTGGATCGCGCGTTCCTGGGATGAAAGGGCGGTAGCAGCCGTACTCATGTCAAACGCCTCCTCTTAATTCACGATTCACTCGCTTACCGGATCCCTGCGACGACACTCTTGGTCCCCACCATCTTGTTTCCACCTCCTGCCGTTCGCTTAACTTCGGCGCGCAGTATCGTGGGCTTTGTCGCGCATCCGCTGCACCGCGTCCACTACGTCTCCCTGCTGCAAGAAATGATCGGGTTTCGATTGGTCGCATTGTTGAGCGTCGACAACGTTTCCTCCCTCATCGCGCTCACCCGAGAGCGCCGAGTCTCGGCGGGCAGAACCTAACAATCTTACGACGTTCGTTGCTTGGGTGAGATTTTTTAAATTCACCGCGCCGGCCTAACTCCCCGGGAATTTCTATTAAGGCTGAGCGCTGCTTGCGGACGCCCCGGCTTCAGGAACGGCAGATTGAAAGAAATGCGACATCCAGGGTCC
>DATBGM010000059.1:0-20052 GCA_036557945.1 Bryobacteraceae bacterium
TAGGCTTGGCGGCCGGAGGCGTAACAGCAGCCGGCGGCGGCGGGGGCGGCGGCGGCGGCGCTTTCTTATGGCATCCCGCGGCGGCGGCGAGGATCAGGGTCGAAGTCAGCGCGAGGTATAGCCTACGTCTTTTCATGATGGTCTTAGAAAAATTCTCCTGCGTTCGTATCATTGCCTATTGTCTACTTTCAGCGCCTATTTTTCAGCATTTACCCACACCGGTTTTTCATTATTTCCCGACGTTGTCAAGGCATGCTTGCCGGTTCCGTCGGCATTCATGACCCAGATCTGAGACTGGCTGCCGCGCTTTGAAGCATATACGATGTGGGCACCATCGGGCGCCCAGCCTGGGTTTTCGTTGCGGCCTTCATTGGCGGTTAACTGGGTGGTTTGTCCGGAAGCAACATCCATGACAAAGATGTTGTAGTTGCCGGGTTCGAATCCCTTCGTCCAGGCAAAAGCGATATGCGCCCCATCCGGGCTCCAGGCAGGATTGGTAGCTTCGCCCGTGCCCGCGCTTAGACGCCGGACGTTGGCGCCTTCCAGGTTCATCAAATAGATTTGCGGCATGCCGGAGCGGCCGGAGACATCGACCAGATCGGCTCCGGTTGCGGGATTGATTTTTGCTTCCACTTCAATCGCTCCGGAAGACGTGAGCCGGTGCAATCCGCTGCCATCCGTATTCGCCATGTAAAGCTGCGCCGGACCACCGGCGGCGGTGGATGAAAAGACAATGCGTTTGGAATCCGGCGTGAATGTGACAAACGCGTTCATGGACGCTCGTTGGTTATAAAACGGCAATTTGCGTCCGCTGTCAAGCGAAAACATCTGAATTGCGGGATATCCTGCCGCATAAGTCGTGAAAGCGACGGTGCGGCCATCGGGCGATGCCGAGGGGAATGTGCTGATGGAACCGTAACGCGTAAGCTGGCGCTGATCGGAGCCATCCCAGTTCATCACCCAGATTTCCTTCGATCCGCTGCGATTCGACACATAAACGATTCGCGTACCGACCAGGCTCTTGCCGCCGAACTGTGCGAGAATATCGGCCGCGTAGCGGTGGCCGGCATCAACCGCGCCCTCGCGCGTCAAGGCAGCCGTATAGATCTTTCCGAACACCTGGGCCTGCTGCAGCGAAGGCATGTTGGGCGCGGTCGTGTAGAACCAGCCGAAGACGACAAGACCGTTTGGATTTTCTGCGCCGTAACCGATGCCGAGATAATTTGCCGAGATCGGCGGTAGACTCCAATCGGTGAGGCGGTTGCCCTGTGGTGTGGTTGCACGCGAGGAGGGCGGAGCGACGCCGCCCTGCAGATCGCCCGGCTGCTGCGGAACTTGAAGCGGGTAGAGCGTCTTGGGAACAAAATTGATGAGCGGCGAATTTTCCAGATCGCTGCGGACTGTGTCGTTGAACGTGGTCATGAATCCGGCGGCCGCGCCCGAGCCGCGCAAGTCGGCAACCGCAATCAGCGGCTTGCCCGGATTTTTCACGATTTGTCCAGTGATCTGCTGCCCGGCATAGATCCACTCCGAGCCGAGTAGAAAGAGGGAGACTGCGAGTAAAAAGCGCATCAGTGTAAGTTGAAAGTGAATTGCGCCGAGATGTAGGTCTCGGTGATCTGGGGTGGCAGCGGCTGCAGAGGATTCGCGCTATACACCGCGCGTAAAGCCGTATTGTCGATGGTTGGGTTGCCGCTGCTCTCGACGACCTGCGGGTTCTTGATGGTTCCATCACGCATGATGTAGAAGCTCACGATGGCGGGCTGGGACTGCGTACGCGCATCGAGCCCATTGGTAATCCAGTTCTGCGCGATGCGCTGCCGCACCATCTCGGCGTACCATCCGAGGCGATTCCCTAAAGGCGAATTCGGACCGATACCCACCTGCCCTGCCCCGCTCTGCTGCGAGTACATCGGATTGGAAAGGGCCTGGCGCGATTGACCGTAAACCTGATTTTCGGGCGCAGGCCGCGTGTAGCGCTGACGCTGCTCCGGTCTGGGCGCCTGCTTTTTGACTTTTTCCGGAATTTCGAAGGCGTTCTTGTCGGGAGGCGGAAGCTTTTTTTCTTCTTCCTGCTTGGCGGGCGCGGTGGGGGCTGTCGATTCCGTGTCGCTTGCCACCGGATTCGGAGGAGCTTCACGCTGCGGGATCGGAATGTTCTTCACGGCGGAAACGGCGTAGGCCGGACCGCCAGCCGGATGCTGCTCGCCGAGGGTTTCGCGCGTGCGGTTCATCCAGAACCAGCCAAAGAACAGCAGTGCAACGACAGCCGCGTGCAACAGCACGGCTCCAAAGAATGGCAGCGCCACCGGATCGCGATCGTCGAGGATATCGAGCCGCGCTGTCATAGTGTCAATGCCGCTGCCGCGCGGCCGAATCGATCGGCGCAGTCACCATCTTTACTTCGAATTTCGCTTCCCCAAGCTCTGCTACGACCTGCGCAATCCGGTCCCAGGGAGTTTCCTTGTCTGCTCGCACGTAAACCGCCGTTGCATTATGAAAGCGCTGGCGGACGGCTTGCGCCAGCACGTTGATATTAACGGGCTTCTCGTTCAAAAACGATTCGCCGCGCTTGGTAATGCTCACCACCGGCAGATCCTGCGCTGTGTTTTGGACGCGCCGCACGGTCGGAACGTTAATGTCGAGTCCGAACTCCATCACGTTGGCTGTGATCATGAAAATAATCAACAGTACGAGCACGACATCGACAAGTGGAACGACGTTGATGTCCGACATCGCCGAAGAGGGTCCGCCGAAGCGGCGCCCTCGCCGCCCTCCGCCGGTCTCGCCGAAGGTAAACGCCATATTAACCGCCGAAATCGCGATCGGCGAAATTTTGAAATTCGATCGCGAAGTCCTCCATGCGCGTACCGAGCTCGCGGATGCGCGTGCCGAAGACGTTATAGAAAATGGCGGCGGGGATGGCGGCCGCGAGTCCGATCGCCGTCGTGATAAGCGCTTCCGAAATGCCCGGCGCTACCGCGCGCAGACTTGCGCTTCCCGCGGTGCCCAAACCTTCGAACGCGTCGATGATACCCCAAACCGTCCCGAACAGTCCGATAAACGGCGAAACGGAAGCGACGGTTGCCAGCCAGTTCATGTTCATTTCAAGCTTGGTCACTTCCTCGCTGATTCCCAATTGCAGGCTGCGCTCAATGGCAGGTTTGTTCACCAGCGCGCCACGTTGCTTAATCTGGCGCTCGATTTCGCCGTATCCAAAATCGAAGACCGCCACGAGCGGAGCCGAGCCGAACTGTTCGCTGGCCACAGCGATGGATTGCAGATTCGGCGCCTTACGAAACGCGCGTAAGAAGTTCCGGTTCTCGCGCCGGGCGCGGCTGAAGATGCTGCTCTTGGCAAAGACGATAGTCCAGGAGAAGAGCGAAAACAGAATCAGAATGGCAATGACAGCGAGTGGAACCGGTCGAAGGTTTTGAACGAGATCCCACAGACTCAGGTCTGCGGGAAACAACATAACGTGCAATACTTGTCGTCCTTTCGTTTGCCTCGTCTCATTATAGGAACGAGCATATCGGGCAGTCCTCGTTAGAAGCTTCGCCGCACAACGAACTCGCGTTCAACGTTTAAGTCCGTTGAAGGTTGTTTTCGTCTGATGGCGAGGAACGCCGCCTGTGCGGCTTATAATTCGTTCACATGCTGCTCGAGCTTATGGTCGAGAATTATGCCGTGGTAGAGCAGGCGCGCATACGGTTCGGCCAAGGATTGAATATTCTTTCCGGAGAGACGGGCAGCGGCAAGTCGATTGTGGTCGATTCCCTGAGTCTGCTGCTCGGTGCGCGCGCCTCTGCGGAGATGATCCGCAGTGGGCAGAGTCGTGCCCGTGTTTCTGGTATTTTTTCGGTAGAGATCACGCCGGAATTGAGTGCTCTACTCGATCAGGCGGGAATTTCCGCTGAAGATGAATTGATCGTCGAACGCGAAGTGACTGCCAACGGCAAATCGCGTGCTTTCGTCAGCAACCGGCCGGTGACGACTGCTTTTTTGCGCCAGCTCGCGCCCGCTCTCGGCGATATTCATGGTCAGAACGAACAGCAACTGCTTTTTACGGCAGATGCGCAACGCCAGCTGCTTGACGCGTATGCGCGCGCTACGGAGTTAAAGAGGCAAGTGGCCCGTATCTTTGCCGAATGGCGCGAGACAGGCGAAAAACTGGCCGAATTCGATCGCACCGAGCAGGAAAAACTGCAGCTTTTGGATCTCTGGAGTTTCCAGCGCAAAGAGATTGATGGTGTGGCGCCGCGCGCCGGCGAGGATGCTGAACTGGATGCCGAACGTAAAATTCTACAGAACGTGACGAGATTGCAGGAGAGCGCCGCTGCCGCGTTTGATGCACTTTACGATTCGACCGGCAGTGCAACCGCTCAGCTCCGCGTGACTCTCAAGCGCATGGACGAGCTGACGCGAATCGATCAAACGCTCGAAGAAACGGTTGTCTCGCTCAAGCAGGCCGCCGTACTGCTGGACGAAGGCGCCTACGCGCTGCGGGATTATCTCGGAAAGCTGGAAGGCGATCCTGCGCGTCTCGAAGATGTAGAGAGCCGGCTTGCTGCGTTGGACCGCCTCAAGCGAAAATATGGTGGCAGCATCGAGGACGTTCTTGCCTTTCGCCAACAGGTTGCACAACGTTTGGAGGAGGTCGAGAATGCGAGCGGGCATCGTGCCGCTCTCGAGGCGCAGCGCGACCGGCTTGCCCGGCAGTATGAAGAAGATGCCCTGAAGCTGAGCGCATTGCGCATTGCCGCAGCCGCGAAATTGAGCAAAGCCGTTGAGGATGAGCTCAAGAGTTTGATGATGGGCGGTACTCGTTTCCGGATTTCCGTAGAGCATGGTGAATGGTCGGCAAACGGAATGGACGAAATCGCCTTTCTGGTTTCTCCCAATCGTGGCGAGGAATTGAAGGCGCTCGAAAAGATCGCTTCCGGCGGTGAACTATCGCGCATTGCACTCGCACTGAAGACCGCGGCGGGTGGAGCGGGAACCCAGGAAGGCACGCCAACACTGGTGTTTGACGAAGTAGATGCCGGTGTGGGGGGCGCGGCTGCGGCGGCTGTTGGTAAACGGCTTAAGTCGCTGGCGCGGGAGAATCAGGTAATTTGCGTCACTCATCTCGCACAGATCGCGGGATTCGCCGATCAGCATTTCGCGGTCTCGAAGCTCGAAAAGAAGGGCCGCATTACTACGCAAGTCGACGAGCTTGGAACCGACGAACGCGCGCGGGAAATCGGCCGGATGCTTTCGGGTGAACGCATCACAGCCGAGGCGTTGCGGCAGGCCGAGCAACTGATGCAGGCGGGCCGGAAAACCTGATTCTAACGAAAGAAAATTCGTTTGAGCACGGCTTTCGATTCCGGCACACGGAGCGCCGCCGTGCCCGCGAAGTAAATAAAAATGTAGAGCGTAATCACAATCACGGCCAGCGGTTGCGGATGCCGCGTGCCGAGAGTGCTCTTTATTCCATAGCCGGCGGCCGCAGCCAGGAATGCAACGCTCCACAACCGAGCGATAAAGCTGACCGGCAACGGCGTGGCGCCAATTCTGGCCGCGAGTGCATGACGTAAGAAGCAGAATTCAACCCAGCCTGCTATTCCAGCCGAAACGGTCAAGCCCGCCACACCCCAGCGAGGATCGATACCGAGCCAGCCCGGAGCCTTAAGCGCGAAGACAGCGCCCAGAATACTGGTGAGGGTGACCCGGATAATTGCGAAACGCAGCGGTGTACGCGTGTCCTGCAAAGCGTAAAAGACAGACGAGTACAAACGACCGAGAGAGCTGGCGAGCAAGCCTACCGAAGAACCGGCAAGCACGGACCAGACATAGACGGCATCGTTGTAGTGAAAGCGGCCGCCTTGATAGAGGGCCGCAACCAGGATGTCGCCAATGACGAGGAATGCAACCGCGCACGGAATGATGAAGAAGGCGATGCGGCGTAATCCTGCGGAAAGCCGAGTGCGGAGACGTGCTGTGAGTTCTTCGTGCTCGCCGGTCAGGCTCGACAGCTCCGGCAACTCGGCCGCGGAAACCGACATGCTGAAGAGGCTGATCGGTAAGGTGTAAAGCACCTGGCTGTAACTGAGCGCTGCAACCGCTACCGGACCGAGAAAACTCGCGATGACATTGTCGATAAACGCGCTGATCTGCACCACGCCGCGGCTTACGAAGACCGGCCCGAAATTGCGCATCACCTGACGGATCGGCGCGGAGATGACGTCGAAAACCGGTCGAAAATTCGGCAGCAGATGCAGTACGCTCGGAAGCTGCACAAAAAACTGAAGAAAACTCCCGACGACGCAGGCCCAGGCGAGCACGACGACGGTTTGTTCCTCGGCCATATAACGTCCCACCAGCACAAGAGCGGCGATCATTGCCGCGTTCCAGGCGATCGGCGCTGAGTAGGAAAGAAGAAAACGGCGGTGGCTATTCAGCACGCCGAGGCACCAGGCGCTGAGAACGAGCAAACCCGTCGCTGGGAATAATATTCGGATGAGCCGGACGGTCAGCTCGCGATGAGCGCCGTGGAAACCCGGAGCGATCAGGTCGGTCAGAAACGGAGCGGCGAGAATACCGGCAAGCACAAGGACCGAACAGATCAAGGCCAGGAGACTGAAAACCGCAGCCGCCAGTTTGCGCGCAGCGAGTTCCTGATCTTCGGCCCGAAGCTTCGCGTAGACGGTTATGAAAGCCGCCGAGAGTACGCCCTCGCCGAACAAGTTACTGAGCAGATTTGGAATTTTGAAAGCCGCGCGATATACGCCGATAACCGGAGAATTTCCGAAATAGTGGCCGATTACCCGTTCGCGAATCAGTCCGGCAATCTTGCTGAAAAGAATTCCCAGAGCAACACGCGAGGAGCCGCCCAGGCGCCGGGCAGGCGCACCCGTTGCGAGCGCGACCGCGCGAGCTGTTTCCCGGTCATTGCTCGTGTCCGCGGGAATTGCCGGATGTGGAATTCGTATCCTGACGCGCAAACCGTGTTCCGTTTGAGCGTAGCAACTCTTCCGGGCATGGCTGAAATGCGAAGATCAGTTGGAGAACAGATGAGCTCAGGTTCTATTTCCCAATTCGTCCGGCATCATTTCCGGCACTTCAATGCAGCGACGCTCGTGGATGCGGCGGAAGCGTATAAAAGACACCTCGACAACGGCGGCAAAATGTTTGTAACCCTGGCAGGTGCGATGAGTACGGCGGAATTGGGTGTTTCACTGGCCGAAATGATTCGTCAGGACAAGGTGCACGGGATCTGCTGCACCGGAGCAAATCTGGAAGAAGATGTCTTCAATTTAGTGGCGCACGATTTCTATGAGCGAGTGCCGCATTGGCGCGATTTGAAACCGGAAGATGAGCAGGCGCTGCTCGACCGTCATATGAATCGCGTGACCGATACCTGCATTCCCGAAGAAGAGGCGATGCGCCGCATTGAAGGCGTAATTCTTAAGGAATGGATGAGCGCGGATCAGGCGAATGAATGCCGCTTTCCTCACGAATTCTTCTACCGCATTTTGCAATCGCGAGACTTGCAGAAGAGCTTTCAGATCGACAAGCAAGATAGCTGGTTGTATGCGGCGATGGAGCGGAAACTGCCGATGTTCGTGCCCGGCTGGGAGGATTCTACTCTGGGTAACATGTATGCCGGCCACTGTATTTCCGGCGATGTAAAGAACGTGCATACTGTTCGTACCGGCATCGAGTACATGATTTCGCTGGCGGATTGGTACACGAAAACGAGCGCGCAATCCTCCATTGGCTTTTTTCAACTCGGCGGCGGCATTGCGGGCGATTTTCCGATCTGCGTGGTGCCGATGCTGCGACAGGATCTGGAGCGCGAAGACACTCCGCTCTGGGGATATTTCTGCCAGATCAGCGACTCGACAACGAGCTATGGATCCTACTCCGGCGCCATTCCGAACGAAAAGATCACCTGGGAAAAGTTGGGCATCAATACGCCGAAATACGTGATTGAATCGGATGCATCGATTGTGGCGCCGCTGATCTTCGCGTACGTGCTGGGTTGGTGAAGTATTTGCCTGTTATGTTGTTGCTGCTCTCCGAGGTCGCCGGACTGCTCTGACCTTGCCGCTCCTTCCGCCTCCGCAGAAGAATCGATCGCCGTCACACTCGAGTCCTGTGACCTCGATTCCGGGCGGCATCTCGATCCGATCAACAACTTCTCCGGTTCCAGGATCGACCCGCCTTAAATCGCTCTCGTCGCCTTCCCAGGTGGCATGCCAGAGCTCCCCGTCGATCCAGGTGACGCCGGTGACAAAGCGGTTGGATTCGATGGTACGGAGAATTGCGCCGGTCTCCGGATCGACCTGATGAATTTTACGCTGCCGATACTGCCCGACCCAGAGGGTGCCTTCAGCCCACGCCAGCCCTGAGTCAGCGCCGCCGCCTGGCGCGGGGATGCTCGAGAGCACACGGCCCGTTTTGGGATCGATCTTCTGGATGCGATCCTCAGCAAGCTGAAACAAATGGCGCCCGTCGAAGGCGGTTCCGGCATGCGCGGAGACATCGATCGAACGCAGGATATTCCCGTCTGCAGGATCGAAGGCGTTCAGCCTATCTCCGGAAGCAAACCAGACCCGATGACCATCGTACGAGACTCCGTGCACGCGCTCGGCACCCGCAAAGGGGCCATACTCGCGGATGATTTCGGCAGTTGATCGGCTCATAGTTCCAGCCTATTCAATCGGCAGCGCAGCAGGGAGTAACAAAGTCGTCGCGAATCCCGGCACGGGTGGGGTCATCCAACGACGAGCTCGCGCGCGACCGACTGACTGCACCTTTCCTACCGCACCGAGTGAGTCGAGCGCCCGCTGCACGGTACGTTGGCTCGTTCCAAGCGCAAGCGCCAGGGCTGAACTCGACCACAACTCACCGTCGGAGAGGAAGGCAAGTATGGTGGCGTGCTCCTCGTCGACAGGCCGCGCCAGCACGACCACCTTGCGTGCGCGCACCGGCAGCAGTCGAAATCCTCTCGTCGTCGCTCTGATACGGACCAGCCGGCGAAGCGCACTGCGAAGCCGCCCGACTTCGACTCGCAAGCGTGCGCGGTGCGATTCATCGGCGAGCTTTGCTCCGAATGCCCGCGCAAGCAGCACGTCCCTCGGCACGTCGTCCGGCCATACTTCGGCCAGCGTTCGGGCAAGTGCGAACAACACCGGACGCCTTGCGAGCGAAACCACGGTATGCGCATCGCGCACATCATAGCGGCAGCCGTCCACGACGAGTGCCTTCGACGCCAGCAACGCTTCCACCTCTTCGAGCAGGAGAAGGCGCTGCCGGCCACTCGCAACCAGGCACGCCGCCGGAGTATTCAGGGCCAGCGAGGCGCTTTCCACCTCAGCCGTCAGCGCAGGTATAGATGCGTAACACGCGGCGCTCTCAGCACGAACGAGTGCAGCGCGCGCCGCTTTCGCCCGCAAGCGTCGCATCGCAATCCCGGCAATTACGAGCTCGTGGACGGTCCTCAAGGCGGGCGGAAAGAGCGTGGGGTCGAGTCCGGCGAGCATGCGCTCCGCCTCGCCCAGGCGCCCAATCAGGAGGAGACGCCGAATCTCCAGATAGCGTGCGTGCGTCGCGTTCAGCCGGTCGCCATGTTCTTCGAGCGTCGCTTGCGCCTGTTGGAGCACTCTCGGCGGCCAGCCCAACTCGCGTGCGGCGAGCGCGACTTCGGCCTCGGCGACGACACACCTCGCGCGGGCCACCGCTTCCTTCGGACCGAAAGCGCGCGCGGCGTGTCGAAGAAGCGCCTTTGCTCGCATGAAATCGCCAAGCTGTGCCATCGCAATGCCGCGAAGTGCAAGCGCAGGCGCATCATCGCGCAAGGCAACCCGCTTCAATGCTCCGAGCGGATCCCCCGCCGCGAGCGCACGTGCTGCGGCGGTTAGCAGTGAGTCCATTCCAGTCCGAGGCGCACAACGCGCGCACAAGCCACGGCCTGTTCGCTTCGGAATCCCGACACACTTGTCACTCCCACTGTATCGATCTCCGGCACTAAATTTATCTCATGACTACCATTCAACAGACACATAAGACCGGGACACGTGACGAGTGGTTGAGAGCACGGCTCGATCTGCTGGCGGCCGAGAAGGAACTCACGCGACGCAGCGACGAGCTGGCGCAGCGCCGGCAGGACCTGCCGTGGGTTCGCATCGACAAAGAGTATCGATTCGAGACCGATCGAGGGAGCGCCTCACTGGCGGACCTCTTCCGGGGGTGCTCGCAGCTCCTCGTCTACCATTTCATGTTCGGACCCGACTATAAAGCAGGATGCCCGTCATGCTCCTCAATAGCAGACGGCTTCAACGGAATCGCCGCACATCTGGCCAACCATGACGTGATGCTTTGGGCTGTATCGCGCGCACCATTGGCAAAGCTCGAGGCCTACAAGCAACGGATGGGCTGGACGTTTCCATGGGCGTCTTCTGCCGGCGGCGACTTCAACTTCGACCTCTGTGTCTCGTTTACGGAAGAGCAACAGCGCGAGGGCATCGAATACAATTTCCACCGCGAACCGGAGATGCAGTGGCGAGCAGACCAGCAGGCTGGGGGCGCTTGCGCGGCCATGTGCGGCACCGACGCGCCCACCTTCCATCGCGAAAGACCGGGGATGAGCGCCTTCGTGCTCGACGACGGCATCGTCTACCACACCTATTCCACTTATGCGCGCGGACTGGACGGCCTCTGGGGCATGTACCAGTGGCTCGACCGCGCACCCAAGGGTCGTAACGAAGAAGGAGTCTGGTGGCGCCGGAACGACGAGTACGACAAGCGCTGAGCAAAGTTATGGCTGCGGCAACGCAATTGCGGAACAGGAGAGCACGACGTTTGGTTTCCGAGCGAGTTTCACAGCAAGTCTTTTTCGGCTTCTCAGTGCTCCTCTTCGCCGTCAGCGCAACGCTGACTGTCGTCTGCTGCGCATCCATGGCCCCGACGGCAGGAATGCCGATGCCCGGCGGCTGGACGATGTCGATGGCGTGGATGCGAATGCCCGGACAGACGTGGCCGGGCGCCGCGGCATCATTCCTTGCGATGTGGGTGGTGATGATGGTGGCGATGATGCTGCCGTCGCTGGTCCCGATGCTGCGGCACTATCGAGAAAGGATCACAAAGACAGGCGGCGCGCGGCTCGGCCGGCTGACCGCCCTTGTGGGTGTGGCTTACTTCTGCGTCTGGACCATCTTTGGAGTTTTGGTCTTTCCGCTGGGCGCCGTGCTGGCGGCAATTGAGATGCAGCAGCCGGCACTGGCGCGCGCCGTACCGATCGCGGTCGGTGCGGTGGTCCTGATCGCCGGCGGGCTCCAGTTCACTGCATGGAAAGCCCATCAGCTTGCCTGCTGCCGGGAGGCACGCGGGGCCAGTGGCACGTTATCGGCAGACGCCGGAACGGCTTGGCGACACGGGCTGCGCCTCGGCCTTCACTGCAGCTACTGTTGCGCGGGTTTGACAGCGATCCTTCTGGTTATTGGCGTCATGGACCTGCGAGTCATGGTGGTTATAACAACAGCCATTACGCTCGAACGCCTTGCACCGGCCGCCGAACGCGTGGCGCGAATCACTGGCGCGGTCATCATCGGAGCAGGCTTATTTCTGATCGCGCAAGCAACCGGGCTCGGCTGAGGGGTGCCACATCGTGAAGTTCGGCCGGTGAGAGCCTCTTGCCGGCAACGGCACTGTTTCTCACGTGCCGCCAAGCGATTCAGAAAAAGCTCTCATTTTTCCAACCAAACTCGCGGAGTGTAATGCTTACGATGCGTCTTACCGCTCGGCTCGTATATTTACGCGCCAACGATTGACCTGTCGAATGCGGCACTTCAATCGGTCGCTTCCAAGGCCGTCTGTATATCGCGCTAAAATCACGGCGGCCCTGACCCTCAGCTCTCGCCCGGGTGCCCACCGTATTGGCCCGTTAATGGCACAAGACACGCCCTGAGGTTTAGCTGGAGAGCCTGAATCGACGGTATAATCAGGTCACATAAGGAAAACTCTGCCGGTCGGGCGTTCACCGTTTTCCAAGCTGTAAAAGGTGCCTCCATTCCATCGAATTCGAGCAAACATGCCAAGAGAAGCTTTTGGCGACTGATCCAATTGCTGGTCATCGCCGCCCTCATACTTGGGGCAGCGGGGCTGCTTGCGCCTCTGATCAATGCCGCACGTTTCAGCGGCCGGATTCGGCAGGCGCTCGAATCTTCTCTGGGGCGTAAAGTCGATTTCCAGAAGGTTTATCTCAGCATTTTTTCAGGCCCCGGCTTCTCGCTCGAAAATGTTGTGATAAGCGAAGATCCCCACTACGGCATCGAGCCTTTCGCGTTTGTGCCGGAAGTACATGCGCGGCTCCGGCTCGACAAACTGCTCACCGGCGAAATTCGCTTCGCCAGCCTGCAACTGGTGAATCCGTCGCTCAACTTGGTCAAGCGAAACGACGGCACCTGGAACGTCGTCGAGCTGATCCAGCGTTTGAGCGCGCCCCGGCGCGTGCCTCTGAACCTGTTTCCCGCACTCGAAGTATCGGACGGCCGCCTGGATTTCAAATTCGGCTTGCGCAAGACAGTTCTTTATATCTCGAATACAGATCTTTCCATCTATCCGGAGCGATCGGGGAAAGTCTATTTTCGGTTTTCGGGTTCTCCGGCACGCACCGACCGGGCAGGAATGGGGTTCGGCCATGTTCGCGGCGATGTGAACTGGTACTTGAACGCGGGTCCGGGAGGAAGGCAACTCGAGGCGGACGTTTCGCTCGATCCGAGCAACCTGAGTGAAATCACGACGCTGTTGGAGGGCCACGATGCCGGTGTGCATGGTACCGTCAGCTCGCGTCTGCGCATTGCGGGACCGGCTTCCGATCTGACCGTCAAAGGTGAGCTGCATCTGAACGACGTGCACCGCTGGGATCTGCTGCCGGCGAGCGGCGAAGAGTGGTCTGTGCGCTATGCCGGCGAAATCGATTTAGTAAAGCACAGAGCTGATGTGCGCACGCTGGCACAGCCGGGCCAATCGACTCCGGTTGCCGTTCATCTCCGCGTAAACGATTTTCTCGCGCATCCTCGCTCCTCCGTTGTGGCCGAATTGAAGGACGCATCGCTGGCGGACGTAGTGCCGCTCGCCTCGCGTCTGGGCATGACGCTTCCGCATGGCGCCGATCTGCACGGTGTTGTGAACGGGGCAGTAGGTTACTCGCGCGAAGGCGGCTGGTCGGGCGGGCTTGCCATCACCCAGGCGGAAGCGGCCCTGCCCGGTGTTCCCGGTTTACGGGCCTCGGAGGCCGATGTCACGCTTTCGGGCGATCGCCTCCATCTCGATCCGACGATACTCGAAACGGGAACAGGAAAGCTGAAAATGAGCGGCGATTATTCTTTCTCGAATCAGCGCGCGAGTGCTGTGCTCAACGCGGTGGATGTTCCATTGGATGAACTCAAACCGCTCGCGAACTCATGGTTGGGAGGATCAGGACCGCTAGGCGCGATGAGCGACGGCTCTGTTACCGGCCAGCTTACTTATGCGCACAATCCCGAGCAATCGCCCAACACTGGCGAGATTGAACCCGCGTCCTGGTCCGGCCAGTTCGCCTTGAAGGATGCGACTATCTCTGTGCCCGGGTTATCGCTGCCGTTACAGGATGCGCGCGGTAAGCTCAGCTTCCGCGACAGCGGTTTCGAAATAGACCATTTGATCGCCAGCCTGGGCGGTCAAAGCGTGCGCGCCAGTTACCGCTTCAATCCACTCGCAACGCGCAGTGAGCGCGCGCACATTGAGCTTTCCCGAGCAGACCTGTCGCAATTGGATGAGCTTGTTACCTCGCCAGCTTCCTCCGAAAGCTTCTGGTCCCGATTGCGCTTTAGCCGCCACTCCATACCCGGCTTTCTGAACAAGCGCAACCTGGAAGGCGATCTCGCAGTCGATCAGTTCTTCGCTGAAGGGCAACCGCTCGGCGCCTTGCGCTCGCATTTTGTCTGCCAGGGTTCAACGGTCACGGTAGATAATGTCGCGCTGAAGATGCCGCAGGGCCGGATCGACGCGCGCGGCACCATCGATTTCGCTGCCGCCGATCCGAAGTGGCGTTTCACAGCCAAAGCTGCCGATTATCCGTGGGGCGGCGGTTCCCTCAACGCACAGGCCCAATTTGCAAGTATTGGGGCGGGCAAAGAACTGCTCCGCAATTTCACTGCAACGGGCTCGTTCACAGGTGAAGGGCTCGTGATTTCCGCAGATACGTTCGAGAGCGTCAGCGGACGGTTCCAAGTCTCTTTCGCAGATGGCTGGCCGGATTTGCGGCTCTCGAATGTTCAGGCCGTGCAGAATGGGGACGAGTGGACCGGCAACGGCTTGAGTGAAAGCGACGGCAAGCTATTCATCAATCTCGAGCACGAAGGCCGGCAATTGCATTTCGTCAGTACGCTTACCGGGAGCACGACTCCGACACCGTTGTCGGCTGTTCCAGCCGGCGCGGCTGATTCTTTAGACGGCGGGCTAAAATTCTGATATAGCCCCGCTATGCATGTTCTCGATTCCGCGTGGGATGCGATTAAACGCGAGTTCGAATCCGCTTCCGTCGAAAAACAACTCAATGCACGCCGTCAGATCACGGGCGAATTGAACCGGCTCTTTCGCCGGTTTCGCCATTATGAAGACGAGGAGCAGTGGCTCGCCGCATTGCGCGACGGCGCAGCGCTCGCCTCGCACGAATTCGCGATCTTTACGGTAGCTAATGGCGAACTGCGCCTGCGCGCGCGGCAGAATATCGCGTTGGAAGAGCCGGTGACGCTCGCCGTCTCTTCCGCTAATGCGTTTCGCGCTGCGATTGAATCGCGTGAACCGGTAACGTCTTTGCGGCGTGCGGGAGAAGTCGGCGCGGTTCTGGCGCGTGAAGAATCAAGCGCACGCGCTCACCTGTTTCCCATAGCTAATGGCGGGCGTGTGGTCGCCGTGGTATTCGCTGCTGGTGACGAGACGCTCGATCTGGACGGCATGGAATTAATCAGCAGCATGGCTTCGGCCGTACTCGAACGGCAAGCGAATCAGACGATTCATGCGCAAATCGCTCCTCTTGTTCGGCACGTCGACGAGCAACGCGGCGAAGGCGTGCGTGAGCTGCCTGGCTGGTCAACTCTAAGCGAAAGCGATCGAAGGCTGCACTCCAAAGCACAGCGTTTTTCGCGAGTGGCGGTGGCGGAGATGCAGTTAGCGCGACCGGAAGCTTGCCGCGCAGGTCGCGAACAAAATAATCTATATTTGTTTTTGCAGTCGGAAATCGACAAAGCGCGCGAGAGTTACAGACGGCAATTCATGACCATCTCTTCGATGGTGGACTATCTTCACCTGGAATTGCTGTGCGCTGTCGGGGGTGACGAACGGAAACTGGGGGCGGATTATCCCGGCCACCTGGTTTAGCAGCCGGCTGCGGCGTTTTATTCTGGCGCTGGTTCTCTTCGCGATTGCGATGCCCGGGCTCGCATACCTGGGAACGACCACCGCAAAAGTCAAAAAGAAGAAAAGTGTAGCGAAACCGCAGCCACCTAAGGCGGTCGGCGCGGCAGGATTGATCGCCGTTGCGCAGCACGAGCTGGATCAGAATCATCTGCAAGCTGCGGTCGATTACGCGAGCGCAGCGACGACGAAAGCGCCGCAATTGCAGGACTACGCAGAGTACATCCGCGCACAGGCCGAATATAAATTGCAGAATTATACCGGGGTCGCTAAGGCGGCGACGCGGGTATTCAACCAGGTTCCGTTGTCACCGCTCGTGGGCTCCACGGCAGCTCTTGCGGTGCGTGCGGAGTTGGATGCTAACAACCCCAAATCGGCACTCGACCTGGTAAGAAAATATTACGATCGCATTCCGCAACCGGAGGCGGCCTTACTGCTTGCGCGCAGCTACCAGGCGACAGGCGACCTGGCGCAAGCTGCTGAATATTTCCAACGCGTTTATTATCGGTATCCGACGGCGAAAGAGGCGACAGACGCCGCCAACGCCCTGGTGGATATAAAACAGCGCCTCGGTGATGGTTATCCGCCACCGATGCCGGAAGCGATGCTTACGCGCGCCGAGAAGCTGATCAAGGCACGCAATCCGGCAGCGGCGCGCATCGAGTACGAAGCAGCCATTCCCCAGCTTGCGGGCACGGAGCGGGATCAGGCGCGCGTACGCCTGGGCGAAGTGGATTTTCTGAGCGGCAAAGCGGATGCCGCCTTTCGCTACCTGACCTCACTCAAGGTTGACGAAAACGAAGCGGATGCCGAGCGGCTGGATTACATCATTCGTTGCGCGCGCAAGCTAAACCGGCAGGCTGATGTAAAGGAGTTCCTGAATCACCTGGAACAGCAGCACCCGGCGTCCCTTTGGCGGCTCGACTCGCTCATTTTTGTAGCTGACCAGGCGCGCATCGACCATGATCCTGCAAGGTACATTCCGCTTTATCGCGCATGCGCGACAACTTTCCCGCAGGATCCCCGCTCCGCCTGGTGCAGTTGGCGAGTTGCGTATGAAAGTTATCGCGGGGATGCCGCAGATACATACGATTTACTGCGCAGTTACATTGCTCACTATCCGGCTTCGCCCGATGTGAACAATGCCTTGTATTTTTTGGGGCGATTCGAAGAGCGAAAAAATGAGCTGGCAGCAGCACGCGCCTGCTACGACCAGTTACTGGCGCGTTTCCCGAATACTTATTTCGCGGTACTAGGCGGAGCACGATTGAAAGATCCGGGAATGCGGGCGGCAACTCCTGATCCTCAGATGCTGCAATTTCTGCAATCCGTTCCCTGGCCCCAACGACCGGAATTTCCGAGCTTTACGCCCGGCACGGCGGCGCAGAAACGAATCAGCCGCTCACAGCTTCTCAGCCTGGCCGGGTTAACAGATTTCGCCGATGGCGAGCTGAAGTTCGGAGCGCTGAACGATGGCGAGCAGGAGAATGTCTACGCGTACTATTTGGCCAGGTCGGCCGCGGCGCGTGATGCGCCGGACCAGGCGCTGCGGTATATCAAGGCGTATGCGCCGAACTATCTTTTCATGCCGCTCGATCAGGCGCCGGCAAGCTTTTGGCAGCTCGCCTTTCCGCTGCCCTTCCGCAGTTCGATATACCGCTATAGCCGCAATCAGAGCCTGGATCCATTTTTAGTTGCAGCGCTCATCAGGCAGGAGTCGGAATTCAGTGTAGGCGTGATTTCGCGCGCGAATGCATATGGATTGATGCAAGTGCTTCCAGCGAACGGGCGTGAACTCGCCCGGCACTTTGGTATCCGGCATATGAATGCCAAACAATTGCTGACAGCGGACCGGAACTTACAGCTCGGCACTTACTATTTTCACAGCCTGCTCAATTCCTACGGCGGACAGACCGAGATTGCTCTTGCTTCCTATAATGCCGGCCCGAGCAGGGCAAACTTATGGCGCACCTGGGGACCTTTTCGCGAACCGGCCGAGTTTATTGAAGCCGTACCGTTCCACGAAACTCGCGGCTACATTCAGGTTGTTTTGCGAAACGCGGATGTTTATCAGCATCTGTATGCTGGTTCTGTCCCGGATGTGCCGCAGTATCATCCAAAACCAGCCCCTAAGAGTAAGTCGAGGGCGAAGCGGACGCACCTCAAATAGTTGCTCCGCAAATGGAGCGACGCAATTTTGCGGCGCTGCTATGGCCGCTATATACTCGATCGGCAGATGTTCTTACCCGGAGGTGACACTTGAGGACGCGTTATCGTGTGCTCCTGGTCGCCGGCTTATTACTCACTTTGATTGCGGCGGGCATGATCGGCTTTCATCTCGTGGAAGGCTGGGATTGGTTCGAGGCGTTCTATGCCACGTTGATGACCATTTCCACCATCGGCGCCGAACCTGAGAATCAACTATCCCGCGCCGGCCGGGTCTTCAATGCGTTCCTGATCTTTGCCGGCCTGGGGGTCGTTGGCTTTACCATCGGGTCATTTACACATGCGGTGATAGAATCCGAACTCGGCTTTCTCTTTGGACGACGCAGAATGAAGGGCGAGATTGCCAGACTCAAGGATCACTTCGTCATCTGTGGGATCGGCCGCGTCGGACGCCGCATCGCACTTGAGCTGTCGAACCATAAGTTGCCTTTTGTCGTCATCGAAAAAGATCCGGCTCGAATAGCCTGGGCCCAAGATCGCGGATTCTTGATGGTGACCGGAGACGCTACTAGCGAAAGCGTGTTGAGCGAGGCGCGCATTGAATGTGCCAGAGGCCTGGCAAGTGTTGTCGGCTCGGATGCCCAGAACGTCTACATCGTTCTGACGGCCCGCGCCATGGTGCCCAACCTGCCGATTGTCACGCGCGCAAGCGAGGAGGCTGCCGAATCGAAGCTGATGCGAGCCGGCGCAACGAACGTCATTTCTCCCTACGCCTATACCGGCCAGCGGCTCGCGCGTCTTTTGACGCGTCCCAAGATCCAGCGCTTCATCGAGCAGAGCTTCGCTGCGCTGCTCGATGAAAATCAGGATCTGCAGATTGCCGAAGTGGCGGTCGGCTCGGCTTCCGTACTGGTGGGTACGAGGTTGGCTGAAACCGAATCGCGTTTTCAGCTCGGCGTTACGATTCTGGCGGTGCGCTGGAATGGCGGCGATCTGAAATTTCATCCCCGATCGAGCGAGATCATTTCCGCTGGGGATATTTTAGTCGCTTTAGGTACATCCACGGATTTGACCGCTCTGGAACGACTGGCCGCTCACTCCGACAAGGTGTAGTTAACGATGACGTCGGTAACGATTTCCACCGGATTTCCGTTCAATAGCGTTGGCCGGTAGCGCCACTGCCGAACTGCCTCGAGAGCCGACTGCGAGAGTTCTTCGCCAGGCGATCGCACGACGCGAATTTCGAGCGGCACGCCTTCTTTCGATATCACTGCTTCAAGCTCGACCGTCCCTTGCAGGCCAGCCGTTTTCGCTTCCGCCGGATAAACTGGCTGCACCTTACGGATCAGGTTGGCTTGCTCGACTTTGCCTCCCACGCGTATACGACTAGGTGGCGAGGCGGCCAACGAATCAGCCGGTCTACCCTTGCCTTCCGCTCGAACCTGCTGCTCAACGGGACCGAGATTCATGATAAGCCCCCGTTCAATGTTCGAATCGGCTTTCAGATTAAACTCGCGCAAGAGCGGACTAAATCCCGGTTTTTCGACGCGCAAAATGTATTCTCCGGCGGGCGCGTCGCCCACCGCGAATTTCCCGTCCGGTCCGGAACTCGTTTCGAGCTTCTGGCCAGTATCGGGGTTAATGAGCGACAGCCTGGCATCGGCAATCGCTGCGCCGCTTGGGTCGAAGATAGTGCCCGTCAGCGTGGCTGCCGAAAGGCCGGCAGAGGCGAGCAGGCCGGAAAGAAGTGAGCGTTTCATAATGAAGTCTCCTGATTGATGTAGGGATTGCTTAGCTTTCGCGGTAACGGTGGAAGAACACACCGCAACTGCACTGAGAACAAGAAGAGCGGCCCAATTCCATTTTTGCGGCCATAGCCCGGCCGAGGCGCCAAGAATATGGCGCACTCTCGTTTCAAGATCGCCACGGCGCGCCATGCTGATCCCGGCGAAATTCGCCAGCGCCGTGTTTCTAGGCAAGCCCTTGGCGATGTCCAGCAACTCCGCAGCATATTGTGACGGACGGACACCCGCCGCGAGCGCCATCGCATCGCAGGCGAGTTCACTTTCTGCCCGAACGCTCCGGCGCAACATCCACACCAGCGGTTGAAACCACCACAAAGCCGCCACGGCGTGCACGTAAAACTGCGCGGCGAGGTCTCGCCGCTCGATGTGCGCGAGTTCATGCAGCAGGACGGCGCGCCGGCGAACCGGGGTCCAGTCATAGGCGGAACCAGGCAGAAGAATACGGGTGTGCCGCAGACCACAGGTGACCGGCAGCGGAAGCCGCTCACAGACGAGCAACTCCGGCGGCCGGGCAATACCCCGTTCTGCAGTGATTTCCGCGAGAAGAGCAAGCCAATCCGCGTCCAGGAGCCGCTGCGAATTGCGAACCATTTTCCAGGTAACGGCCGCACCGGCCAGCACCGGCAAAAAAGCAAAT
>DATBGM010000060.1:0-36531 GCA_036557945.1 Bryobacteraceae bacterium
CAGCTTCGGATATTCGCCGAGCGGTTTTTGCCAAACGAACTTTTTCGTGTTCAGGTCGATGGCGTTGAGCGTGCCCCAGGGCGGCGCGACGGCCGGATAGCCATCGGGATCCAGCCACCGGTTATAGCCGTCGATTCCATATTTCAGCGGAGAAAAGTTGGTTGTTTTCAAGTGTTCCGCGCCGTCGAGGGCCACGTCCTTGCCGGTCATGAGGTAGTCGACGATGACCTGCACCGCGCCCTCGCCCAGGCGCGAAAACCCGGGCATGCGGCCGCCGCCGTGCTGGACCATCCCCGTCACCTGGTCACGGTTCAGACGTGAAGCGAGATTGATAAGCGATGGAAACTCGGGCGGACTTCCCTGCAGGTCGGGCCGGTGACAACCGGAACAATTCTGCCGGTACAACGTGGAGCCGGTCATGGCGCCGGTGCCGACCGTGCGCGGAATGAGCCGTAGAATCCAGGCCATTTCGCTCGCGTTCACGTAGAAAATGCCCGTCTCGGGATCCCAGGTTGCGCCTCCCCACTCGCCGCCGCCGTCAAAGCCGGGGAAGATGACGGTACCTTGAAAACTGGGCGGCGTGAATTGCGGTCCGCTGCGTAATCTTTTAAATTGCGCCAGTACCGCGTCGTGCGCCGCCTGGGTTCGTTTCGTCAAAATGTCCTCGGTGACTTGCTGGCGCGCGTAAGGCGGAGGTTCGGTTGGCAGAACCTGCTCTTTCGCCAAAACTTCGCCATCGACATCGCTCGGCGGTACTTTGACTTTTTCGTAACGGACCAGGGGCTTACCGGTTTTTTCGTCGAACAGCCAGACACGGCCGTATTTGGTGATCTGCGCGACCGCATCGATCATCTTGCCGTTACGCTTTAACTGCACGAGCGTCGGCGCGGCTTGCAGGTCGCGATCCCACACATCGTGCCGGACAAATTTGAAGTGCCAGATGCGTTTACCGGTTTCGGCGTCAAGGGCGAGCAAGCAATTGGCGAACAGGTTATCGCCCAACCGGTTCGCTCCATAAAAATCAAACGATGCGGAGCCGGTCGGTGCGAAGACGATGCCGCGCTTTTCATCGAGCGTTATGCCGGCCCAGGAATTCGCTCCGCCCAGGCGCTTATAACCGTCCTTGGGCCAGGTGTTATAGCCGTATTCTCCGGGCTGTGGAATCGTGTGAAAGATCCAGCGCACTTTGCCGGTGTGGACGTCGAAAGCGCGGATATGGCCGGGCGCGGCAGGCAGATCTTCGGCAACGAGCGAGCCCTGAATCAGCAGGTCTTTGTAAATCACGCCAGGGGTGGTCGCTTGAATCGTCAGATCTTTGAATTCCGCGCCGAGCCCTTCGTGCAGGTCGAGCCGGCCATGATCGCCGAATTCCGCAACCGGCTGGCCGGTTTTCATGCTCAGCGCATAGATGTAATGATCGATGCCGACAAAGAGGCGCCGTTCGTCTCCAACCCCCCACCACGTCATGCCGCGATTGCGCAGTTTCTGCGTGACGCGTTCCCCGCGGTGGGCGTCGAAATCCCAGATCAGTTTGCCGGTGGCGGCATCGAGCGCGACCACACGCAGGCGCGGCGTGGTGGCATACAAAACGCCGTCGAGCACGAGCGGATTGCACTGCATCTCAGAGCCTTCAAACTGATCGTTCGAATCGAACTGCCAGACGCGCTGGAGTTGCTTGACGTTGTCGCAGTTGATCTGGCTAAGCGGCGAATAGTGCGTGCCGTGATAGCCGTTGATAACCGGCCAGTCGCGATTACGGCTGCCGCCTGCAGCCATCACGAGCAAACCGCACACGCAGATGAAAAGGAGTGAACGTTTCATGGTTTAAGCGCCAGATCCGATGGTTTCACACCTTTTGTGTACTCTTCCGAGGTGTACGAGTGCGGATGATAATCGCCGACCAGGCGCACATCGGCGTGCGCCGGAATCTTCTTTTCCAGGCCGACGGTCCAGTAAGCAGCGTTGACAAAGAGACGGCGGAGCGCTTCGCTTTCGAAATCGTCTGCTGCGCCCATGGTCGACACGAAAACGCGCGCACCCTGGTAATCGTTGGTCCAGGCGACCGGCATCATTGGGTCGTTCACTTTGCCCGGCACAGGCGGATCGTTCGGATGCAAACCGGAGAGCACCTGGCCGAGAAGCAGCGGTTTGCAGGTTGGCTGCATGGGAAGACGCACCTCATAGACTTCGGTCGGCACCCAGATCTCGCCGCTTTTTATGCCGCGCAGGAGAGGACTTTTTTCCGCGCCCGGCGCGAAGAGCGCACGCGTGCTTTGCTTGCCGTGTTGGCCATGATGCGCTACCCAGGTCTCGCCTAAAACCTTGCGGCCGAAGCCTCCTTCCCAGCCTGGAACTTTGCTGTCCCAGGACCACTTTTCGTAGGTCTTGCTCGTGCGGAGCTGAAACGGATGCGTACCGGTTCGAATGGCAAAAACGGGGCGCCCGGACTGAACGTAATCGAGGATCAATTTCACCTGATCGTCCGGCAAATCGCGCCAGCGCATAAACAGCACAAGCAGGTCAGCGTCTTTGAGCGCTTCGAGCCCTGGCAGATTTTTGTTCTGGTGGGGATTGATCGTGCCGTCCGGATCGAGCGGGAAAATCACGGTCGCATTGAAGCCGTGATGCACCGAAAGAATTTTGGCAAACTGCGGCAGCGCTTCTTCGGAATGATATTCACCGTCATCACCGGCGATCATCACGATGTGTTTGCCGCGCCCGGGGCCGTGCTGCCCCCGATAAGTGACACTTTGGGCGAAGAGCGCACCAGCAGCCAGACAAATAGCGAATGAACGAAGGACACGCGAGACTTTCATCGACAGAGATGATTGTACTTATGTGTAAAGCCAAAGCCGATGAAAGTCAACTGAAACTTTCATCATTATGAACAGCTACGCGTGCGTTCATGAATAATAAAGGCCGAATTAGTCGCTGCGGAGAACACGAGCGGGATCGAGACGCAGCGCGCGGCGAGCGGGACCGACACAGGCAAGCGCGACGGAAACAGCGAAAAATACGATCGCTCCCAGGTAAGCCGCCGGATCAAGGCGTCCGATTCCAAAGAGCAGACTATCCAGCAGCCGGGAGAGAGCGGCTGCTCCCGCGAGGCCCAGTAGTAAGCCGGCAAGTACCGGAAGGGAAAGTTGCCGCAGCACGACCGCCAGGATTTGGGCAGGTTTCGCGCCAAGAGCGAGCCGGATGGCAAGTTCCTTAGCACGCTGCGAGACTGTATACGCAACCAGGCCCATAATGCCGAGACAGGCGAGCAACAGAGCCAGTATCGCCAGAACTCCGGCAGTGAGCGCCGTGTCTTTTTTACTATCAAGACTCTCGTTCACGAAGCTCCTGATCGTGCGCACATCGGGAACGATGCGCGGATCGATCGCTTTCGCGATATGCAGCATATTTCGCGCGAGCACTTCGGGCGCGAATGCGGTCCGGACCACTGCCACCATAGTCGGCATGTCGGAAGGAAGCGCGACACCGTAGATCATGTTGGTTTCCTGATCGGAGGCGACCCGCGCATCGGCCGCAATCCCGGCCACCTGATATCTGATGCCGCCGAGCGGAAGCGTCTGGCCAAGAGGATCCTGTCCGGGCCATGCCGCGCGAGCAAGGGAGCGGCTGACGACAATCGAATGCGAATCGGCGACGCGCAGATTGACCCCGCGCACGATCGAAATCTGCAGAGTCTCGAAATACTGCGGATCGACGTTAGCCAGGTGAGCGCGAAAAACATGACTCGTGACGTCGGCGCCCACGGTGACGGTCCGTCTGCCGAAGGGAGGCGTGTCAGTGAACGAAACGGCTTCGACGCCCGGCAGCTCACGTAACCGGGTCTTCAGTGTCTTCAGGTATGCGTCCGCTCTTGAAGCCATATAGCCGTGGTTCGCGAGGTCGGGATTAATCGCGACCAGGCGCTCATAAGTAAAACCGGGATCGCTCATCGCGTGCGTCAGCGCACGCACCAGCAGGCCCGCCACCACGAGCAGGATGCAGCCGGCAGCGACCTGCGCGGCGACAAGGCTTTGGCGCATGCGAGTTGCACGATGGCGATGCCGTACGATCTGGACAGCGGGAGCAAGCCCGAACACGATCGTACTCAGCAGACCGGCCCCGGCTGCGAAGAGCATGACCCGCCAGTCCGGTGCTGGGTTGAGCCAGGCGGGTGTGCCGGAGACCGCCATGAGGCCGCGCAGCACGAGGTAGCCGAGACCGAGCCCTGCCAATGAGCCGAGGGCGCCGAGCAGCAGGCTTTCGGTGAAGAGTTGCCGGATGAGTCGCGCCTGGCCTGCGCCGACGGCAGCGCGAATCGACATCTCCCGTTCCCGCGCTACGCCGCGCGCCAGTAGCAGGCTGCCGAGATCTGTGCAGGCGACCGTCAATATCAGCAGGACCAGCGCGCCGGCTGTGGCGGCGATGGGCACCAGGCGATCCGGATCCCGGGCACCAGTGCCGTGATGGCCCTGGTTTATCGTGGCGCTGGCGTAAGCGCCGGCCTGCGCCGGAAGCGATTCGTTCTCCCAGATATCGTTCGGGTGTTCCTTACGGAGAATGGCGGCCAGCGAGCTCAATTCTTCTTCCGCCATTTTGGGAGTTGCGCCCCTCTGTAAACGACCCCAAACGGTCACGCCCGGCGCTTCGACAGCGTACTCGGTCAGCAATTTGCTACCGGCGATGAAGTAGGGCTGCTCGGTGATGGGCAGCCAGGCGTCAACCGTGTTCAGGCTGAGATCGCTGAAATTCTCGTCTGCAACTCCAGCGACGATGACCGGCTTCCCGTTGAGATAAACAACTTTTCCGGCAATCGACGAATCGCCGCCGAAATAGCGTTCCCAGAAGCCGCGGCTGAAGACAACCACCGGTTCGGCGCCGGCGGCATCGTCGAGGGATGGATCGAGCAAGCGGC
This sequence comes from Bryobacteraceae bacterium, assembly GCA_036557945.1. Classification (GTDB taxonomy): domain Bacteria; phylum Acidobacteriota; class Terriglobia; order Bryobacterales; family Bryobacteraceae; genus Bog-105. The sequence continues at coordinate 4,910 of DATBGM010000060.1, forward strand.
CAACGAGCGGGCGTGCGCCGAGTTCGTGGAACAGATTCGCAGTCGCAAAATGCGCGCGCACGGGCTTGGCTTCGGGACCGATGGTCAGAGTGCCGGGCGTCCAGGCGAGCACGGCCAAGAGCGTACGCGCATGCTCGCGAAAAAATGCCATCTCCGGATACGGCAAAACGGATGCATAGCTTTTTGGCGACTGCCGTTGAAAGCGCACCAGCGTGGCGGGATCGCGCACCGGCAGCGGCCGCAGGACGATGAGGTTGAAGAAACCGAATGCGGCTACGTTCGCGCCGATGCCGATCGCCAGTATCAGGACCGCGGCAATGGTAAATCCAGGCGAGCGCAGCAAAAGCCGCAACGCATAGCGAAGATCCTGCGACAGACGGTCGAGCCAGGTCCAGCCCCAGACCTCGCGCGCCTGCTCGCGAAGTTGAAGCGTGTTCCCGAGCGGCAGACCGGCAGCGCGCGCAGCCATCTCGCGATGAAATTCCATTTCGCCCGCCAGCTCTTCTTCCAGACGGCGACGGTTGAGCAGGTAGCGGAGGCGGCGAAAAAGTTCGTTCATTGCTTGTCAGGCTGTCCGCAGAACGGATTGAATGGCGGCGTGAACGCGGTCGTAGCTATCCATTTCGAGATCCAATTGTTTGCGTCCGGCTGCTGTCAGGCGATAGAAGCGCACTTTACGATTCGTTTCGGAGATGCCCCACTCAGCCGTGGCCCAGCCTTTCAGCAAAATCTTCTGAAGCGCGGGGTAGAGCGCGCCTTCCTCCACCTTGAGAACTTCGGATGAGAGCGTGTGAATGCGCTGCGCCACGGCATAGCCGTGCAGCGGTCCGGAGCGCAGGACCTTTAAGATCAGCAAGAGCAGCACGCCAGAAGGCATTTCGTTTTTAGGCATAAAACTATTATGGGTAGGATGCCGCAAATAGCGATTCCTGTCAATAGATGAGAAAATGGAGAGTGCCTGCGCAGCCGGGCAACCGCTGGAGTTCGTTCGGTAATTTCGCCTGGCGAATTCGAGAGGAAAGTCCGGTCTTCAAAGGGCAGCATGCCGGCTAACGGCCGGGGATGTGCGCTCAAAGCGCACGTTACGGATGAGTGCCACAGAAAAGATACCGCCCGCTTGTTCACTCAGGCGGGTAAGGGTGAAAAGGTGCGGTAAGAGCGCACCGCGGCGCGAGTAATCGCGGCCGGCAGGGAAAACCCCATGTGAAGCAAGGCCAAATAGGGGAGGAGGAGCGGCCCGCTCCGTTTTGCTGACTCTGCGCCTCGCTGAGAGGCGCGGGCTCATCAATTTTGCTGAGTCTTCACCTCGCTGAGAGGCGCGGGCTCATCAATTACCACTTCCGGGTAGGTCGCACGAGCCGCTCAGTAATGGGCGGCCTAGAGGAATGGTTGCCGCCGTTTGCGAGAAATCGCCAGCGGTACAGAAACCGGCTTACAGGCTGCGCAGGTATATTTTTAAAATTCGATAAAATTGAAGCTCGCCATGGCTATCAGTCAGGAGTTGCTCGAGATTCTCGTCTGTCCGGTTTGTAAAGCCAAAGTCGTCTTGAAAGAGGACGGCAGCGGGCTTAAGTGCGTTTCGTGTCACCGTGTTTATCCGGTGCGCGAGGATATACCGGTGATGTTGAAAGATCAGGCTACTATCGAACCGGAATGAGTGTTCTCGACCAGTTGCCCGAGCACGCGCGCGTAGCTGTCATCCGGCTGCGTTCGCTGGGTGATTGCGTTTTGACGACACCGGCCATTGCGCTGCTGAAGCAGGCACGGCCTGATCTGGAAATCGGCGTCGTTGTGGAGGAGCGGTTTGCCGGAGTGTTTGCGGGAAATCCTGCGGTGAGTCAGCTAATTGCTCCGAACTGGCAGGCTTTGCGGCGCTGGAAACCGAAACTTTGCGTCAACCTGCACGGCGGCACACGCAGCCAGCTCATGACCGCACTTTCGGGAGCGCGCTGGCGCGCCGGATTCGCGCATCATTCGACTACGCTCGCCTATAACATTCGCATCCCGCGTGCGCAGCGGATCCTGGGCGTGCAGCGGCGCGTGCATACAGCGGAACATCTCGCTTCAGCATTTTTTGCCTTAGGTGTACCGCTGGGAGAAGTTCCGCGGGCGCAGCTCTATGCGAGCGAAACAACGGTTATCGAACGTCACGCCGTGTTGCATCCGTTCGCCTCAACGCCCGAAAAGACGTGGGCCGCGGAGCGTTTCGCGGAAGTCGCGCGTTATTTGCAGCTTTGGAATATCGAGCCGATTTTGCTAGCAGGGCCGGGCGATGATTCCGCTCCATTTGCCAACCACGCGGTCCTTCGCGGCTCGCTCGAGCAAGTAAAAAGCGTGCTCGCGAACGCCACGCTTTTTATTGGTAACGACAGCGGCCCGGCGCATATGGCCGCGGCATTCGGGGTCCCGAGTGTGGTGTTATTCAGCACATCGGACGCGGCCATCTGGGGCCCCTGGCAGACCGAATCGGAAATCATTGTCAGCCGCGACGGTCTTGCCAATATCAGCGTTTCGCGTGTCATTGCAGCGCTCGAGCGGCTGCTCGCGCTCACTGAGGCACACGCTTGAAAGAGCTTTCGCGGCTGCTGAAATACGCGCGGCCTTATCTTCCTGCGCTGTTTGCTTCCGTGGTTCTGATGTCGGTAGTCGGGCTGTCGCAGGCGCTCATCCTGCGATTAATCCCGCTGGTATTCGGACGCGTGCTCGATACAACCAGTCCGGACAGGCCCGCCAAGTTGTTTTCGATTCCGCACACGCATGTGGTCATCTATCTCAACGATCTCTTTCCAGCGTCGGTGCATAATATCTGGACTATCGTGGCATTCAGCCTGATCGCCTGTTTTTTAGCCAAGGGCGCTTGCGATTATGCAGGAAACTACCTGGTCAACTGGGTGGGAATCAGCGCGGTGAACGATCTGCGGCAGGAGGTCTTCGGACGCGTGCTCCATCAGGATGCGCATTTTTTCGAAGATCACACGACCGGACAGATCATGTCGTCGATCATGAACGACATAGACCGCATACAGGTTTCGACGTCAACAATGCTGGCAGACTGGCTGCGACAGTTTTTCACGGCGCTGTTCATTCTGCTCACGATTATTTCGTTTAACTGGCGCTTGTCGCTGATCAGCCTGCTGGTGCTGCCGGTGGTGGCGCTGCTCACCACGCGTTTAGGCCGCCGCATTCGCAAAACGACGCGCCAGATGCAGGACCGCACGGCGGGTCTGAATCAGATTTTGCAGGAGACGATCAGCGGGCACCAGGTAGTGAAGAGTTTCGGAGCGGAAGATTTCGAATCGAAACGCTTCCGGCTGGCATCGGCACGCTGGAAATCGAGCAGCATGAAGTATACCGCGCACCAGGCTATGGCCTCGCCCATTATCGAGCTGTTTGGCGCATTTACTATTCTGCTGCTGTTGTATCTGGCGCGGCAGCAGGTCAAAAGCACGAGCATGACGGCCGAGGTCTTCATCGCGTTCGTGGTGGGCCTGGTGATGCTGTACGAGCCGATCAAGCGCCTGACCAACATTCATAACATCTTCCAGCAGGGACTAGGCGCGGCGCAGAGTGTGTTTCGGTATCTCGATACGCAGCCGGACGTCATCGACGCGCCGCATGCCAGTGAGCTTGCGCGGCTGGAGAAATCGATTCGCTTCCGAAACGTCGCGTTTTGTTATCCGGCAGTACCGGACCGCTGTGTGCTGGACGGCATCGATCTGGAAGTCCGGACCGGCGAAATTGTGGCGTTGGTGGGCCCGAGCGGCGCGGGAAAGACAACGCTCGTCAATCTCGTTCCACGCTTTTACGACGTAACGGCGGGCGCGATAGAAATTGACGGCATCGATTTGCGCAACTATACGCTGAGCAGTTTGCGTGAGAACATCAGCATCGTTTCGCAGGAAACGTTCTTATTTAACGATACGGTGTTCGACAATATCGCCTACGGACGGCCGGACGCGAAAGAGGAGGAAGTGATGGCGGCCGCCAAAACGGCGCTGGCGGATGAATTTATCGAGCGGTTACCGGAAGGTTATCGCACCGTGATCGGGGAGCGCGGAGTAAAGCTCAGCGGGGGCCAGCGGCAGCGCTTATCGATTGCGCGGGCATTGCTTAAAGATGCGCCGATCCTGATTCTGGATGAGGCGACTTCGCACCTCGATAGCGAATCGGAGCGGCTTGTGCAGGCGGCGCTGACGGAACTGATGAAGAAAAGGACGGTGCTGGTCATCGCCCATCGCCTGTCAACCGTACGGCAGGCAAGCCGCATCGTGGTGCTCGAAAGCGGACGCGTGGCGGAAACCGGAACGCATGAAACATTGCTCGCCGCGCGCGGCCTGTACCGCCATCTTTACGAACTGCAGTTTGCCGGGTCGAGTGCCGTTGTCGACTGAGTCGCGCGCCGTGCGTAGTATGACTGGCTTTGCAGCCGAGCGCGCGCAAACGAGCGCGGGTGAATTATCGGTTAGTTTGCGCAGCGTGAATCATCGCGGGCTGGATATCCATTTTCACGGCGGCAGCGAATTTGCCGTATTTGAAAACGAAGTGCGAAGTCTGCTGAAAAGCCACATCGCGCGCGGGCATGTGGAAGTGCGTTTCTCGCTTCAGCGAAGCGCCGCCCAGACGCCGATTTTGTTGAATCGAAATATACTCGACGCGTATTTGGCAATTTTCCGGCAGGCAGCCAAAGAGCAAAGGCTCGCTTCCGAGCCGGATTTGAATCTGTTGCTGAGCTTGCGGGGTGTGCTGGAAGACGCTCCCGCCGCGCAACGCGGGCCGGACGCGGAGTTTCTGCCGGAGTTGATTGCCGTGTTGACCGGATGTGTTGTGGAATTGAACCGGCATCGCGAGCGGGAAGGCACCGAGCTTTCCGACGAGATGTCGCGAGAAGCCGCAGAAATCGAATCTGCGGCAACCGAAATAGCGCGGTTGCGCGGCGAGATCCTGCCGCACTTTCAAGCTCGCATCCGCGAGAAGCTGGCCGAACTGCTGGTGGATGCCGGTATCAGCGAAAGTCGCGTCCTGGAAGAGGCGGCGCTGCTCGCGGACCGATCCGATATTCAGGAGGAGATTGTACGGCTCGGTGTGCATGTCGCCGAGCTGAAAAGGATTCTCGCCGAAGGAGGCGAGGTGGGAAAGCGTTTGGATTTTTTGCTGCAAGAGATGAATCGGGAAGCGAATACCACGCTTGCCAAAAGCGCCAATGCCGGAGAGGCCGGGCTTGGCATCACCGCGCTCGGATTGCACATCAAAGCTAATATCGAAAGAATACGGGAACAGGCGCTCAACCTTGAATAATCAGCCTTTTTCCACGACCGTTCCGGGCAAGGACCGGTTGGACCCGGCGGGCGCGCGCCGGACGACGGTATTTATCATTTCGGCGCCGTCCGGGTCAGGCAAATCGACGCTGGTGGCGCGGCTGCTGGCGAAGGATCCTTCCCTGCGTTTTTCCGTTTCCTACACGACACGCAAGCGGCGCGGCAATGAAAAGCCTGGCGAAAGCTACGTATACATCACAGCGGAGGAGTTTCAAAAGCGCATCGATCGCGGCGAATTTCTGGAATATGCCGAAGTCTTCGGCAACTATTACGGCACGCATCGCGAGGTACTGGAACAGGCGCAGGCGGAAGGAAAAGACCTCATACTCGACATCGATGTTAAGGGTGCGAGACAATTGAAGGAGCGAATTCCGGAAGCGGTTACCATCTTCATCCTGCCTCCTTCGCGTGACATACTGGAACAGCGGCTGCGGTCACGTTCCGAAGATTCGGACCGGGTCATCCAGCGGCGGTTGCAGGAAGCCGCCGAGGAGCTCCGAAATTATAAGCAGTACGACTACGTGCTCGTGAATCACCAGGTGGAGGGATCGACCGCGACCCTTTCGGCGATTGTGCGGGCAGAGCGGAACCGGCGCATTCGCATGGAAGAACAGATCCGGCCGATTCTGAAGAGCTTTGAAGAGCGGCCGCCGTCTCTATTCGCTGATTTTAAGTAGTTGGAGAGAAATTTATGGCAGATAAACCAAGACCGAACGCGATGTACAGCATGCCGGAGGATGAGAGCGCAAGCACGTACCGTTTCATTATCGTGGCGGCGAAGCGCGCCCGGCAACTGCAGAACGGCCAGCGCAGCGTGCTGCCGGCGGCCAACCGGAAGCCGACGAGCCTGGCAATGGAAGAGACGCGGCGGGGGCTTGTGCCGTACACGGATCTAACGCGCGAAGAAGAACAGGCGCCGGCAGAATAGCAGACTCGCCATGCGCGTTGTTCTGGGAGTCGGCGGCGGGATCGCGGCTTACAAGGCAGCGGAACTGGTACGCCAGCTTGCGCAGCGCGGGCATGAAGTGCAGGTCGTGATGACGCGCGCGGCTTGCGAGTTCGTGCAGCCGTTAACATTTGCAGCTCTTAGCGGGCGCAAGGTTATCACGGATCTCTTTGGCGGGGAGAGTCCAAGCGATACGCTTGCGAGCGCGGTCGAGCACATCGGTGTGGCCCAGAGCCATGATGCGCTGGTGGTCGCGCCCGCTACCGCCGATCTGCTGGCAAAGTTTGCCACCGGGCAGGCAGACGATTTTCTGACAACGCTGCATCTGGCGTTTACGGGGCCGGTGATTCTCGCGCCGTCCATGAATACGGCCATGTGGGAGCATGCGGCGACGCAGGCAAATCTCGAGACGCTGCGGGCGCGCGGCTGTTTCGTGATTCAACCGGATGAAGGCTGGCTCGCTTGCGGAACCACCGGCGCGGGACGTTTTCCGGATCCGGCGCGGATTGCCGCCGAAATCGACTTACTTGTGGAGCAGAAGAAGGATCTGGCCGGCGAGGCAGTGCTGATTACAGCGGGTCCGACACAGGAAGCGCTCGACCCTGTGCGCTACATCAGCAATCGATCGAGCGGCAAGATGGGTTTCGCCCTGGCCGAAGCCGCGGCGCGGCGCGGTGCGCGAGTCACGCTGGTTTCCGGGCCGGTACATTTGAATGCTCCCGCGAATGTCAACCGCATTCCCGTGCGTACAGCGCAGGAGATGCGGCAGGCAGTGCTCGAGCATTTGGACGAATCGACCATCATCATCAAAAGCGCGGCCGTGGCGGACTACTACCTGGCGGATGTGCCGAAGCAAAAATTGAAAAAGACGGCGACGCGTCTTTCGCTCGAACTCGACCCGACGCCGGATATTCTGGCCGAACTTGGCGAGAAGAAGGGCGACCGGCTGCTGGTCGGGTTTGCCGCCGAGACCGACAACCTGATCGGCGAAGCGCGCCGCAAGATGGCCGCCAAGCACTGCGACATGCTGGTGGCTAACCTGGTGAATCGCGAGGGGCTGGGATTCGACTCCGATCTCAATGAAGTAGATATCGTGACGTGCTCGGGCAAAGCGGTGCATGCGGGGCCGGCGGATAAACGAGAGATCGCCGAGCGCATTCTGGACGAAGTCGCGCTGCTGCGGCTTTCGTTGCGTACGGCGGAGGAGACGAGGGCCTAGGTGAAGCAGACAAGCATGCAAAGCATGGAGGTCACTCCGCTGGCGGTTCTGACGGAACCGCGACTGTGAGGGAGCGGATGACACCCGATGACTTCTGAGGAAATCAGGAGACGGCTGGAGTTTTATCGGGACCTGGGATTCGATTCGATTTACCTCCGTGCCGCTTCGCAGCCGGTTGTGGCCGAACCCGGTTTGCCGCCGATAGAACCAGCCGGCGATTCACTCGCACAGATTCTTTCCGATATCGGCGAATGCCGGCGTTGCCGGCTTGCTGAAAAGCGGCACTCGATTGTCTTCGGCTCCGGAAACGATAAGGCGCGTATCGTATTCGTGGGTGAAGGGCCGGGAGCGGATGAAGACGAACAGGGACTGCCGTTTGTCGGGCGCGCCGGTCAACTGCTCACGCAGATGATCGACAATACCGCGGCCAAAGAAGGAATTCCGATCAGGCGCGGCGATGTCTATATCTGCAATGTTGTGAAATGCAGGCCGCCGGAGAACCGCACTCCCCTGCCTGATGAGATGCAGACCTGCGGACAGTTTCTTTACCGGCAGCTCATGGCCATTCGTCCGAAGGCGATTTGCGCGCTGGGGTCGACGGCCATGAAAGCGCTGCTCGACACCAAAGACGGCATCACCCGGCAGCGGGGCAAGTGGCACAGGTGGCGCGATATTCCGCTGATGGTCACCTACCATCCTTCGTATCTTCTTCGCCAATATAATCAGCAGGCCCGGCGCGAAGCCTGGGAAGATTTGAAGACGCTGTTCCATTTCGCCTATGACTAGCCTGCCGCACGGGCTGTTCATCACGTTCGAAGGAACCGAGGGCAGCGGAAAATCGACGCAGATGCGATTACTGGTGGCGCGCCTAAGAAGTTTAGGTTATACGCTAACTGAAAACCAGGAGCCGGGCGCGACTTCGATCGGAAAGCAGATCCGGCGCGTTCTGCTCGATGCCGAAAATAGCGAAATGGCGCCGATGACCGAACTGCTCCTGATGTTCGCCTCGCGTGCACAAGCGGCGGCTGAGATCATTCGACCGGCGCTGGGCCGCGGGGAGGTCGTCGTGAGCGACCGTTTCACGGATTCCACGCTCGCCTATCAGGGGCATGCGCGAGGGCTCGGCTTCGAGACAGTGAAGGCAGCCCACAATTTAGCGTTAGGCGACCTGCTGCCGGATTTAACGATTGCGGTAGAGGTTGAGCTCCAAACGGGGCTTGCGCGGGCGGAAAAGCGCAATACGGAGACCGCAGGCAATGAGACGCGACTGGACAGCCAGTCGCTCGCATTCCATTCGAGTGTGTTGGAGGGATACCGCCTCATCGCCGCCTGCGAGCCCGACCGGTTCCGGTTTGTGGATGGAAGCGGCACGCCCGAAGAAGTGGCCGAACGTGTCTGGGCAGAAGTGCAACCGATATTAGCGCAATGACGGGCTTTTCCGATTTTTACGGCAACGCTCTGGCCGCCGAAACCTTGCGGCAGATGATCGAGCGTGAGCGTATCGCACAGACGATCCTTTTGAGCGGCGCCGAGGGCGTTGGCAAAGCGACGCTGGCCCGCCGTTTCGCGGCAGCGCTGATCGGGTACGATGCAAAAAAAATCGAGCAGGATGATTTGAGCCTGCCCGGGAATCGCGACGTGATTGAACAGCGCGAGAAGTGGCCGGCGGAAAAGCGCGCAGACGATCCACTGCTGTTTTCAACTCATCCGGACTTCGTTACGTTTGCGCCGGAGGGTCCGTTGCGGCAGATCAGCATCCAGCAGATACGGCTCTTGCGTGAGCGTGCTCAGTTCAAGCCGTTACGCGGCCGCTATCGCGTTTTCTTAATTGACCATCTGAATCGCGCCAACGAGCAGGCAGCGAACTCACTCCTGAAGGTGCTGGAAGAGCCGCCCGAGCACCTGGTCATTATGGCGACCGTGGAAAATCTGTACGACTTGCTGCCGACCATCCGTTCACGCGCCGTGATTCTGCCGATGTCGAAGCTGCGCGAAGACGAGATGACTGCGTTTGCACAATGGAAAAAGTTGCCGGAGCGGGAGTTGCGTGTAGCCATTGGCGAAGGTTCGCCGGGGCTGGCGGCTGGACTCGATCTCGAAACGTTCAAGGCTCGACGGGCGTTTCTGCTGACGGCCTTCGAATGCGCCGCAGGCGTGACACCGTTTTCGGCCTGGATACAGCACTCGGAAGGGTTCTCGGCGAAGAAAAGCGAGAAGCTCGAGTTTTATATGAAGCCGGCTTACGATCTGATCGAGGACATCCTGCTGACGAGCCAACAGCGCGCTCCGGCCCGGAGCCGGGATATTCAGGGACAACTCGGACGAATTGCGGAGCAGATCGGTTTTGAATGGCTGGAAGAAGCCGTACGGGCGCTGGACGAACTCGTACTGATGGTACGCCGAAACATCCAAAAAACAGCAGCACTTGACGCTATGATTATTAAATTACGGAACCGCTTGCAGCCCGCTGGCGCCTAAATCGACATAGAAACTTCGGGAGCGCACAGCAAAACAGGCCGCAAGACGATATGGAGGAGGCGCGCTTGGATTCGCTCATCAGGAAACCGGCTCGAACAATATCAGGCGATATGAAGGACGCAGGACGGAGGCCGCCGAGCACCAAAAAATCTGCACCGCCGGACCAGACCAACGCCGAGCAGTTCTACTACGCGAAGCAGATGCAGGGCAAAACCCATATGGTTGTGCACCTGACAGACGGCGAACAGCTCGAGGGCGTGATCGAATGGTATGATCGCGATTGCCTCAAGCTGAACCGGGCGGGCGCGCCGAACCTTTTGCTTTACAAGCATTCGATCAAGTACATGTATAAGGCAGGACCGGAGTAGAAGGTCCAGGAGCATGGTGGCAACGCCGGCGCGGTTTCGCTATCATAGAAGAGTTCGGAATCGCATCCAATCATTTGGATGGCCCGCGCGGCAGGTATGCTCCGCAGGCGCGTTTCCCTGGACGGTAACCCAAACTTTCAAAAGGCACAAAATGTACGCTGTAATAGAGACAGGCGGTAAGCAATACCGTGTCGCCCCCGGTCAGACAATTGACGTCGATACCCTTGCCGGAGATGTGGGCGCGGCGGTTGAGTTCGACCGCGTGCTGGCGCTCTCAAACGATTCGAGCGAGCTGACGTTCGGCGAGGCGTTAAAAAATGCGCGGGTGCGAGGCAAAATTACGGCGCATGGACGCGGCGACAAGGTGCTGGTTTTCAAGTTCAAGCGTAAGAAGCAGTACAAGCGGACGATCGGGCACCGGCAGAATTTCACACGCGTACAGGTGGAGGAGATCGTGGCCTAGGCCACGACACGACGGACGCAATGGCACATAAAAAAGGTTTAGGAAGTTCAAAGAATGGCCGCGATTCAAATTCGCAGCGGCTGGGGATCAAAGTTTTCTCGGGCGAATTCGTTAGCGGCGGATCCATTATCGTACGGCAGCGCGGTACTCGCTACAAGCCGGGTAAGAATGCCGGAGTCGGTAAGGACGATACCATTTTTGCAACGGTACCCGGCATCGTGGAGTTCCGGGACCGCGGCAGACTCGGCAAATTCGTCAATATTATCGCGGGGCAGGGTTAGAGTAACAACGGGAGCATGTTTTTGAAACCGGTCGGCCTATGAGTTCGCAGATAGGCGTTCAGGTTTTGGTCAGGTTTCTTTCGTGTTTATCGATGAAGTAGTTATTTCCGTCAAAGCCGGAGACGGAGGTAACGGGTGTTCGGCATTCCGGCGGGAGAAATTCGTTCCGAAAGGCGGACCGAGCGGGGGGGACGGCGGCCGCGGCGGCGACGTCACGCTGGTGGCGAGCGAGCACTACAATACGCTGCTCCACTTTCGCTTCAACCCCGAGCACACGGCCGAGCGGGGCCGCCACGGAGAAGGAAGCAACCGCACCGGGCGCGACGGCGCGGGCGTAGAGCTTCCGGTGCCGGTCGGGACAATCGTCTATAACGCCGATACAGGCGAACAGATCTTCGATTTTACAGCCGCCGGCCAGACGTTTACGGTAGCCGCCGGCGGACGCGGAGGACGCGGCAATGCGCGGTTCGCCACGTCCACGCATCAGGCGCCCACCGAGTGCGAAGAAGGTCAAACTGGTCAAACGCTGCGTCTCCGGCTCGAGCTGAAGTTATTGGCCGATGTCGGACTGGTCGGTTTTCCCAATGCCGGCAAATCCACTCTCATTTCCCGCCTTTCCGCCGCCAGGCCCAAAATCGCCGATTATCCATTTACGACACTGCAGCCGAACCTGGGTGTTGTCCAGGCCGGGGATCGCACGTTTGTTCTTGCCGACGTTCCCGGTTTAATCGAGGGTGCGCATGAAGGGCACGGCCTGGGAACCCAGTTCCTACGGCATATTGAACGCACGCGCCTGCTGGTTCATTTGATCGATTCCTCCGATTTGAGCGGGCGCGATCCGGCCAGCGATTTCGATATCATCCTGGGCGAGCTTGCGAAATTCAACGACGAACTTACGCGCAAACCGATGCTGGTTGTTGCTACCAAAATCGATATGTGTAGCGACCCGACGCGTATTGAAGCGATCAGGCGAAAAGCCGACGAGCACCATTCGCCGTTCTACGCCATCTCTTCGGTTACAGGAAAAGGTTTGGAAGAATTGCGCTACGCCATGGCTTCCTGCCTTTTCCCGGCGCACGACGCAGTTCCCGTCGGAAGCTAGACTCTGCCGGTGCAGGGCCCGGTCTTCAAAACCGGAGTGCGGCACTTTCGTTGTCACGGGTGGGTTCGACTCCCATTAGCTTCCGCCATTTGACTTACTGCGCGACGATCTCCGGAAACGCACCCTGACAACCCTGTGTCTGCTTGGCTGCGCACCGAATAGCGATTCGTGCACGTTGGCGCACGACTGACGCTCAAAACGTCAAACGCAGCGCAAGTTGAAGCGATCGTGGATCACCAACGGCAGTGGGGCGTCCGAAACTTGGCAACGGATTGAGCGGGTAGGCCCCTGTTCCGAACGTGCCGTTCGGTATCAGGTTGTTGCGATGATTCAGCACGTTGAAAGACTCCGCGAAAGCTTCGAGCCGCCAGCGCTCACCGAAAGCGAAAGTGCGGCTCAGCCGGGCGCTGAGACTCAGAAAATCGAAGCCATGACCGGTATTGCGCCCGATGAAATCTCCATGGACGGTGGGTCGTGCGGCCGTGCCCTGAATCGTGTTCGCTCCCGTCGTGACATTGAAGGGCAGCGCGGAGTAGTACTGCAGAATGCCGCTTAACTGGAAGCCATGGCTGATTCGTTCCCAGGCTGTGCTGGCTTTTCCCATCGGCGAATGAACGGTCCCATCGAATACCACGCGATGCCGCTGGTCGTCATCCGATCGCGCCCAGTCCCGCCAGATATTGAAGTTATCGAGCGGTGAGCTGAAAAAGAATTCGCCCACGTCGTTCAGGGCTTTCGAATAGGTGTAGGAGAGCCGGTAGCTGCTCCAGGCGGCCGGACGCTTCACCAGCGAAACAGAGAGGCCATCGTACTGTGAATCGCCGGCAGAAGCGTACTGGCTGTTGTTTGCATAATTCGGGTTCGGGCGGCATCCGTTGTTGCTGCCCACTGGCCGGCAGGCCGGCACGTTTTGATTGATCGAGGCGATGAGATGGCGGCCGCGCAGATGCTGATAACTGACGCTCAGTGTGGTGTTGCCGGCGAGCTCCTGTTCGACCTCCAAACTGCCTTGCTGCGAATAGGCGTTTTGGATCTGCGGATTCATGGTGGTGTAGTTCACCAGTACTCCCGAAGGCAAGCTGCTCAGAATGGCTGGGAAACCAGGCGCGCCGGTCTGCGTTGGAGAGAGGCTCACGCTCACCTGGCTCGAACCGGTGAGCGTGGTCGTGTTGCCGCTCGACAGGAGAGCATTCGCCAAAGCGCGCAGCGGAACGCGGTCGTAGAACATCCCGAAGCTTCCGCGAATGATGGTGCGGCGGGAAGCGAACGGAGTCCAGGCAAAGCCGGCGCGCGGCGATAGATTGTTGGTGTCGGTCGCGACCGCTTGCAAAAATTGCAGATCGTAACGCACGCCGGCATTCAGAGTAAACCGGGGACTCACCTTCCACTCATCTTGGGCGTACCATCCGACATTTGGATTGGTCTGCGGCACCACTGTGTTCCCGAAGGTTTGCGTGAAGCCCGAATTGTTGTAAATTCCTCGCTGGAAGTTGCTCAGCGACGAAAAGGAATAACTACCGCGAACGGAACGCGGGAAAGTGATCGTGAGGTCGTTATAGAGGAAGTCGAAACCCACGCGCAGCGCATGCGCTCCCGTCTGGTGCGACAGGTTATCGGCGATTTCGTAGAGATTGTTCAATCGGCCGGTCGGCGACGTGGACAAACGGCCGAAAGAGGCGACGCCGGCGATGTTAACCGCGGGACCGACGAGATCGTTCGGCGGCGCGGACAGGTTGCTGTGTGTCCATTGCCCTCTCGTTTCGTTGACGGTGCGTGGCGACAAAGTGAGCAGGTTGCTGAGAGCAATCGTGTGGTCGGTGCTGTCGAGACTGGCCGCCGCACTAACTGCACTGAGTGCGCCGACGCCTCGCGAGTTATCGCTATTCACGCGATAGAGGCTGTAGCGCGCGCTGAACTGGTCCTTCTCGCTCCATTGATGGTCCAGCTTGGTAAAGACATTCGTGCTGTGGACCGGATTCGGATATAGTCCCGTGGCGATCAGCGGTCCTCCGTAGCCTGTCGCCATGAGCCGGGCATTGATGGCGGACACATTGTCGGGCGCAATCGTAATCAGCCCACTCTGGTTGAGGTCGCGCCGTTCAACGTTAGCGAAGTAAAAAGTCCGATCCGGCAGGATCGGGCCGGCGATGCTCGCTCCGTATTGCGCTTGCGTCAGAGGAAGTTTGGTGTGCGTGAGCGGATTTGCGGCATTCAAGCGCTGGTTGCGGAAAAAACCATAAAGATCGCCATGGAGCGCGTTTGTCCCGCTCCTGGTGACCATGTTGATATAGCCGCCCATGGCCCGGCCGAACTCAGCTTGCCCGCCGGAGGTGACCACTTGGAACTCTTGCACCACGTCGAGTCCATAGAAAGTTCCGGTCAGACCCGCAGCATCGTCATTGGCGGATAGACCATCCACGATAAAGCTGTTCGAAAAATTGCGCTGGCTGCTCAGAGAAATGCCCTGCCCCGGCACGGCGGAGGTTTCCGGAAAGAGCTGCGTACTGGCGGTGTTGGTGGGCGATACGCCGGGAACGAGGAGCGTGAGGTCCAGAAAGTTGCGGCCGTTCAGCGGCAGACCGGCGATCTCTGTTGGCGAAATGGTTCCCGCGATCTGGCTCCGTGCCGCCTCGATGACAGGAGCTTCCGCATTCACAACGATGTTTGTGGCTGCCGCGGCAAGATGGAGAGAAACAGGAATTTCCAAAGCAGCGCCCACGCTCAGATTGACGGAACGCACCGCATCGGCAAATCCCGACTGATGCACGGTAATTTCGTAGGGACCGATGCTTAGGTAAGGAAACCGGAAGCGGCCATTCTGATCCGTTTTGGTGGAACGCGTGAAATTGGTTTCCCGGTGGCGCACCGTTACCTGCGCTCCTTCGACGTTTGCGCCGGAAGGATCGGTAACGCGCCCACTCACGCTCGCATTGTTGACTGTCTCCTGCGCGCCGGCGAGAAGCGCGGCAAGAATTCCAGTCGACACGAAGCGCAACAGCATTCGTGCCGGTAAAAACAAAGACACTCATCCTCCTCACGACGGATACACAGCGGCCCGATATTCGGGTCTGCTGCCAAGTCAGTGTGCGATCAGCCGAGGCGAGAGGGAGGGCCCCGTTTTTGGTGCGCGCGGAAAAACGAAACGCGAAAAGCGGCTTCGGTTTGCGGCGAAACGGCGGGATGCCGGACGAGACCGGCAAATATTGCGTCGCTCGCTGCAGGAGCCCAGAGCTCGTGCGATGGAGCCAGCGAGAACGAGGAAGGACAGCAGGGACACTTCGCGTTCAAGGCCGCAATGCGAGGAGTTGACGGATCGGAAGACGCGCTCTGCATGCAGTGATGTTTTCCATCCTTGCGGCAGCAGGCAGGCAGGTTCGAGCGCGTGGTAGAAGCAAACGCGGGCAGGACCAGCATCCAGCTGAATAGCAGGGCGAGGACGATGGCAACACTGCGCCGCATGAAAACCTGAGTTTAGCGCAATTTTTATTTTGTCGGACAGCGGCGCGGACTCAAAGCGTTATGCGACGGATGAACTCTCTACCCTGCTCGAAGCCTGAGCGCGTTTTCTCGCGGCCGCCGAGCGGACTCGATACCAGACCATCACAAGTCCCGTGATTGCTAAAGTTGCTCCGCCGAGCGTGGCGAGCGCCGCCACAATTTGCCCGGACAGTCCGAACAGTTCTCCGGTGTGCAGAAATCGCGCCCAGGCCCGCCATTGCCTTCCGGTGGAATAAGACGCGAAGGGCTCCCAGCGCTTCAGGGCGCCTGTTTGCGCATCCAATGTGAGCTGCGCTCGCTTGCCGGGCTGTCCGCCGTTCCCTCGATCGATGGTAAACACCGCTTCAGCGGGAGCGGGCGGCCAACGCAGCGCGACGCTCTGCCAACCGGGCACCTGCGACTTCGCACGTTCAAACAGCATGTCTAAAGCGTTCAGATCGGCGCGGGCATGCGGGCTGCGTCTCTGTTCGGGACCGGCACTTCGAACGGGCGGCTGGCTCCCGGCCGCTCGGAACAGCAGATTATTCGCCCAGGTATAAGACATGATCACGCCCGTCAGGACGATCAGAAACAGCGGGATCGTCGACCAGATGCCGGCGACGTTGTGCAGGTTCCACCACATCGCCCGTCCGGAAAGACCTCGCCGAAAGAACGTGATCGCGCGAAACTGGCGCCTGCCCGTTTTTCGCGGCCACCAGAGAACCGGTCCGGTCAAGACCAGAACGAGGAAGATCAGGTTGGCGGCTCCGGCGATCGGCCTGCCCGGACCGCCACCGCGCAATTGCGCTCCGAGCGCGCGGTGCCAGCGTTCGAGCCATGCAAAGAATTCACGGCTCGTTTTCGAGCCTTCCCCCAGGTACCTGCCGTTATACGGATCGATAAAGAGGGTCCGCTCGCGTCCGAAGGCGAACGCGGCCGGTTCTTTTGGATCCGCGAAAATAGTGATTGCGGAGAGCCCGCGCACTCCGTCCGGCACCTGCTCCACTAATTTTCCGATCGGCAGGCGCGCCGGTCCCCGCTCGACCGCCGCTCGTGAAGCTTGATCGGCCATGTGATTGATCTGACGTTCGAACGCGAGCCCGATGCCCGTGACGCACATGATCAAAATGACCACGCCCGCCGCCACTCCCGCACACAGATGCATCCAGAACAGAATTCGCCTCGGCTGCATACGCGCTACAACTCCGCCCATTGGCGCAGCAGATTGTGATATACGCCGGTGAACTGAACCGCCGAGGGATGGTCCGCCAAATCGCGATTCAGCCGTTGAATCGCCATGTCGAGATCGAACAGCAAGCTGCGCTTGCCGTCGTCGCGAATCATGCTTTGGATCCAGAAGAACGAACTGATGCGCGCTCCACGCGTCACCGGCCGCACGTGATGAAGGCTCGTCGCCGGATATAGAATCATGTGTCCGGCGGGCAGCTTGACACTGTGTGTTCCGTAGGTATCTTCCACGATCAGCTCGCCGCCGTCGTACTCCTCCGGATGCGTAAAAAATAGTGTGGCCGATAAGTCGGTACGAATGCGCTCGGGCGTTCCCGGAATGGACCGGATCGAATTATCGACATGCGTTCCGAACGATTGGCCGCCGGTGTAGGAATTGAACAACGGCGGAAAGACGCGATGCGGAAGCGCAGCCGAAATAAATAATGCATTCTGTCCGAGAGCCGTGAGAATCATTTCGCCGAGCTCTCTCGCCGCCGGATGACCTTCGGGTATTTGCATGTTGTCCTTCGCGCGCGCCGACTGATGGCCTGCCGTTACGCGACCATCGGTCCATTCGGCGCTTTCTAACACGCGGCGCGCTTGCGCCACTTGCTCACTCGTGAGCACTTGGGGAATCGCTAATAGCACGTTGCTTCTCTGTTCGAATTAGAATTTGAATCTCAGGTTGATCAACGCGGAACGGCTGGGACCAAGGACAATGTGCCCTGGATGCAACTGGTCGTAGTAATAACGGTTCGCCAGATTGTATACATTCACCTGCAAATCGACATGCTCTCCGAGGGAATGCCCGAGCATGGCGTTGAATACCCAATATCCGGGAACCTGCTTTACCAGGCCGGTTGTCGGATCGAGGGGTGTAGTGGAACTGGCATTACGGCTCGATACGAAATTCGCCCCGATACCGGACTCAAACCGTTTCGGAAGGTGATAGTTGTTCCAGAGCGTAAAGGTGTTTTTCGGAACGTTTGCCAGCGGGTAACCGACAGCGCCGGGATAGAATTGTGAACTGACCACCCGGCTATCCAGATGGGCGTAACCGGCAAGCATCTCCCAACGGTTCGTTATACGACCGCGCACGTCTGCTGCCACGCCGCTTACGCGCTGATTACCGGCTAGCACATACAGCAGGGAATTGGTCGGGCTCGCCTCGCGCGCATTCTCTTTTGTCGTCCGAAACCAGGATGCATTCACATGAAAACGATTCCGGTTCAAATCCCACTTCGTTCCAAATTCATACGTCTTGTTCGATTCAGGCGCTACATTGGCAGTACCTGCACTCAGCGAGAGGGTCTCGGCCGAGGGATTGAACGAAGTTCCGGCGGCGAAATAAAGGCTTCCAAACGAGACGGGCTTGTAAACCGCTGCGGCGCGCCATGTAGCCATCTGATCGACTCTATTTAAGTGAGCAACCGGTGCGATCTTTTGTTCGTAGGTATTGTCGAACCGGTCGAAGCGAACGCCCCCGGTAAACTCCCACTTACCGATTCCGACGGTATCGAGCGCGTATGTGCTCGCCGATAGAGCACTGTCCTTCACTCTGCTGGTTATCGTTACGATCGAGTCGAGCGAGTCATACGGAACAGGGCTCAACAAGCTCGTCTGGGGCGCAGTCCAGTTGGGACGCGTGGGATCGGAAGTTTCGCGTCCGCCCTCCACGCCGGTTACAAAGGTATGACGCAAACGGCCGGTCTCGAAATGAGTAATCAGGTCCAACTGATCGTCGAGAAATGTTTCGGTGCTGTTCACACCGATTTCATGCCGCGTCACCTGCATGGTATCGAGCGGAGTCGATGGGCTGATGCCTCTCAACTGGGGTTCGGTAACGAGCACAGCGCGGGCATAGTTGGCATAGCGCACCTGATTGCGTAGCGTTATTTTTTCGTTGACGTCATGCTCAAGCCTCGCCGTTCCGATGTCGTCGTATGTTCGCAGAAAATTGCCGTCGCGCAGGCCGTAATAATTTGCATGCGGCACCGGCGCCGGACCATTGAACAACCACGGAATACCGTAATCGGGAATATCGTCTCCGTTCTGATGGAAATAGCTAAGCGTCAGACGCGTCGGTGTTCCGAGGCCGAGCGCAAGCGAGGGTGCAATACCAGCACGCCGGTTCTCCGTGATATCGCGGCCCGCGACTCCGCCGATGGTACCCATTGCCGAAAGGCGGAACGCCGCGCCGGATCCGAAGAGCGAAACCGGTGCATCGTAATCCAGCGTGGCTCGTTTGGTGGCGTCCGTCCCGAATTGCAGGCCGGCGGTGAGGAAGTGATCCAGCCCGGGCGTTTTGCTCGCCTGGTTTACAATTCCGCCCGTCGAACCGCGCCCGAAGGTGACCGATGATGGTCCCTGCAGAACCTGCACTTGCTCGGTATTGAACGGGTCGCGATAGTAGCTGCCGAAATCACGCATGCCGTCGATGAAAAGATCGTTGCGCGCCGTGAATCCGCGAACGGTGAGATTGTCACCCTGCGATCCGCCTTCGCCCGCGGCCAGACTGATGCCGGCGACATTTCGCAGGCTGTCGCGCAACGTCGTCGCGCCCTGCTGCTGGATCGTTTGCTGCGAAACGATGCCGATCGTCTGCGGCGTGTCGAGCAGCGGCTGCTGATATTTCGAGAGCGAGGACGAAACGCCGGCGCTCTGCGCGACGACATCGACCGAGACCGTTGCCGGCGCTAAGTGCAGGCGGAAGATGTGATCGTCCGAAACAGCATAGGTAAGCCGGGTATCTTTGAGCAGCGCGGCTAACGCCTGCTCCAGTGTGTAGACACCCGAAACGCCGGGCGACTGGACGTCCAGCAGCGCCGGATCCGATACTTCCACTTTTGCGCCGGAGGTTTTTTCGAAGGCATCGAGAACAGCCCCGAGCGGCCCGGCGGGGATTTGATACCGTCGCACCGGCAGGGCTTCGATGCGGCTATTTGCCGGATGGGGGCCCTCGGGCGGACGGTTTTGGGCGATAGCCGTTTTGCCCGCGCCAGCGGCCGCGTAGGCGGCCAAGGCACCCATTGCAACCCAGCGACCCGGCTTTCGAATTCCTGAAAAGTCTTTTGCTTTCTTCTTGATGCGTTTAGCAGCCACAGCAATCTCTCATATTACCGACCGGTTTGGTCCTATCGGACCAGAAAGGTCCATCATAGGATGTTCCTGAAATTCGAGTCAATAGTTTTCGCCTGGGCCGAACGATCTCGCCGGCGTCGCCGAGTGGCTTCGTTTCAGAAATTTTCAATCATCCAGGCGTTGCTGTCGCGGAGGTCGGCCCAGATGAGAAGGTACTTGCCGTCGGGGGAAGGTATGCCGGAAGCTCCGCCGCCAGCCAGTTCGCGGGATTCCCAAACGACCCGGGCATTTCCCTGCAGGTCCACATGCAGGATGGCGCCGTGCTGCGAGGAAGTGGATCCGCAGTAGAAGCTTTTTGCATCGGCAGCCCAATCGAGGCTCGTGAGGTTGCCATACCCCGGTACCGTGATTTCGCGGTCGGGTCCGCCCACAAGCGAAAACAAGCGGATGCGGTTTTCCGGGCCTTTCGAGGCAAGGGCGAATGTCGCGCCATCGGGCGCCAGCCCGTCGAAATCGCCGCAGTCGATGAGCTTGTGGGGCTTTGTAATGGATCTCAGCAGTTTTCCCCGGCCCTTAAGCGGATCGAATTGGTAGAGGAGAAATCGCTTATCGTCGTCGGCCGATTCGAGGATGACGCATATGCCGCCGGAGCGAGCGCATTGCCAGTCGAACGGATTGCGCGTCTCAAGAACAGGTTGAGGCACGCCGCCGTTTACGGGAACGCGCATCAGGCGAGCGGGAGTCTTTTGATCAGCGGTTGCCGGACGCTCTAAGTACAGCACCCACTGGCCATCAGCGCTAATCCGTGGAAGACGTGCGTTTTGTGATCCCGATACGAGCAGCTCGGCGGTCTCTCCGTCGAGTTCCTGTTTAAAAATGCCCCATCTTTGAACCCGGTTGGTCAGAAACACGACGGCCTTGCCGTCGGCGGTCCAAGCGGAGGCGGAATTACTGGCCTCGTCCTCGGTCAGCCGGTACGGCCGGCTCAGACGGCGGCCTCCCGCCTCCAATCTCCCCACATAGGCTTCCGACCGAAAGAGAGTTTTCAGGAGCACCAGGCGCTTGCCATCTGCAGTGCGGCTCAATCCGTAAATGGCGGAGCCACCCCAGCGCGTGATGCGCTTCGGCTTGCTTATTGCACCGCCGGTGCGCGAGTCGACCGCAAACACCCAAAGATTCTCATCGTCGGAGCCAGGCGATTCTACTTGCGAATAGACGATCCGGCCGTTTGGCAGCCATGAAAGCGCTTCTATCCACTGGCCTGACTTCGTCCGAACGGGGAGTGCCGTTTTCCTGTTCTCTCCGTGCCGGTCACAGGTTTCTATCGACTGGCAGATTGTTAAAGGAGTAACCTGCAGCCTGATGTAGGCGAGTCTCTCTCCGTCCGGAGACCAATTCACAGAACTCAGCGACTCGTCTTGGCGCGCGGCAAAGACTTTATGCGCGCCCTCGCCGGCGCTACTCATAATCCAGATTTCGCGAAAATTTCGAAATGGCTGCGCCGGGCTGAACGCAATCTGTGTCCCATCCGGAGAAACCGACCAGCCGCTGGCACCGTCGCGCAATTTGCGGCTCGATTGGCCGACCACCGAAGTCGTCCACAGGTCCTTTCTTCCATTCGTTTCTGAATGGGCAAGCAGTTGCGTCCCGTCCGGAAACCAGGAATCAACATGCCAAAGAGCATCGCTGTTAGCAGCAGGCTTGGGAAGGAGCCGCTCATCGCCCGTGGCGAGCACCTTAATATGAATCCCGGCCGGATCGGAATACGCCAGATAACGGCCGTCCGGTGAAATAGCAGCGCTGCGCAAGGAGTTCGCGTTGGAGTTAAAAGTCAGCCGCTGCTGGATGAAGTCTGCGGGAGCATCCGTTGGCCGTCGCCAGGCAAACCAGAGAGCTGCGGCCGCCGCAATCGCGACCGCGGCGGTACCGAAGTAGAAGACGCGTTTTGTTTGCCAAAAACTGCGCGTGGGGGCGGCTGGTTCGGCCAGGGACTCAGACACCGGAGCTACAAACTGGTAGCCGCGACCGGCGATGGTTGCAATGTAGCGATGATTCTTCGGGCTATCGCCCAAAATTTTGCGCAGCGTGAAGATACTCTGCGTCAGGTTTCCATCTTCCACCGCGGTGCCGGGCCAGATTCGCGCCAGCAGTTCGTCTTTATCGACCAGCCGGCCACGGTTCTGCACTAACACAATCAGCGTATCGAGCGTCTTTCCCGCAAGCGAAACCGGTTCGCTCCTGCGGAGAAGGATGCGGGCTTCCGGATCCAGGGAAAATTCGCCAAACCGGTAGCTGGACATCGCTTTTCACACCTGGGACGCGAATTCTGCCATTCCTTTAGCTGAAGAGTGTACCTGGAAACGTAAGATTCGGAACCTACAGTTTTTCTAAATTCGCGCCGCGCGTGGATTGAAACGCCATGTGTCCGGTTCCGAACGGCCGTACCGCAAAATAACCCAAACTCCATGGCGCGAGCAGCGGCGGTAGACACTCAAGTTTAAAAGATCTCAGCAAGTTAGACGCGGTCAACAGCCTGGTCTTGCACTTGCATTCGTGAACGCCTCATGCGAACGCTTCCGCAAGACGTACGCTTCGGTTTGCGCAATCTGGCGCGAAATCCGGGCTTCACTGTGGTTACCGTATTGACCCTGGCACTGGGAATCGGCGTCAATACGACGATCTTTAGCGTGATCAACGGTACGCTGCTGAAGCGGCTGCCGTTCCTCGATTCGCATCGTCTGCTTTTGCTCTGGCAGACATACGGCAAAGGTCCGGACAACTGGAACATTGTCTCGGCGCCGAACTTCTGGGATTTCGAGCGCCAGAGTCAGTCCTTCGAAGCGACGGCGATCTTTGACTCCGCCGGTCGTGGCTACAATCTCGCGGCCAGCGGCGCCAAACAGGAAGCGGAGCAAGTTTCGGGCCTGCGCGTTTCTGCCGGTTTTTTCAAAGTGCTGGGCGTGAAGCCGCTTTTGGGCCGGACGTTTCTGCGCGAGGAAGAAAGGTTGGGGCGCGACCAGGAGGTCATTCTCAGCTATCGACTCTGGAAGACGCGTTATGGCGGCGACACCGCATTGATCGGCAAAACGATTCGGGTAGACGGAGCGAATTTCACTGTCGTCGGTGTAATGCCCCAGGATTTCGCGTGGCAGTTCTGGAGTAATCCGCGCCAGCTCTGGGTGCCGGTCGGTTATACCAAGACCGATTTCGGCCGAGGCAACAACAGCTTTGTCGCGATCGGCCGGCTCAAACCGGGCGTAAGCGAAGCGCAGGCCAGGGCGGAGATGGCGGCCATTGGAAGCCGGCTGCAGAAGCAGTATCCCAAAGAAAATGCGAATCTCGGGGCAACCGTATCGAGGCTGGACGAGTTCGACATCGGGTGGCTCCGGAAGATGCTGCTAATACTCCTTGCGGCAGTGGCGTTTGTGCTGTTGATCGGCTGCGTAAACGTGGCGAATCTGCTGCTCGCGCGCGGAGCAGAGCGTCAGAAAGAGTTTGCCATCCGGCGCGCTCTGGGCGCAGCCGGAAGCCGTATTGCGCGGCAGTTGCTGACCGAAAGTCTTTTGCTGGCGCTGGCGGGAGGCGCGGCCGGTCTGCTGCTGGCTGACTGGACCAACGGATTGCTCTTTCATATTTTCAAGCTGAACGAACTCGGACTGCCGATGCGAGCGGTGGATTCTATCGCTATCGACGCGCGCGTTTTCGCCTTCGCATTGGTTATTTCGTGTTTGACGGGTATGCTGTTCGGCGTTGCTCCGGCTTTGAGCGCTCTGCGGGCGGATGTGAACGAGTCGCTAAAACAGGGCGGCCGCTCGGCGAGAGCAAGCGGCCGGAGCCGTTTGCGGCACATTCTAGTTGCGGCAGAAGTCGCACTTGCAATGGTCATACTTTGCGGCGCTGGACTGATGATTAAAAGCATGGCGCGGCTGCTGGGCGTGGATCCCGGTTTGAATCCGAAAAATGTACTCGCAATGTGGATGTCGGTACCGCAGGAGGAGATTTATGTCGGTCCGCCAGGGTTGCCGCGCTTCTGTCAGGACGTGGAGGAACGCGTGGGCGCGGTTCCCGGCGTGCAATCGGTCGGGTCGATTGGGCATTTGCCCCTCCGTGGAAATGCGGGGCGGAGTTTTCAGATCGAAGGGCATCCGCCAGCCGAGCCGGGCAACTTGCCGGGCGCAAATTACACGGTCGCGTGCCCGAATTACTTCCGCACGATGGGCATTCCGATACTGAATGGCAGAGAGTTTACGGACCACGACAGGCTGGGCGCGCCCGGGGTGATCGTGATCAATGAAGCGATGGCCCGAAAGTATTGGCCTAACGAAAACCCGGTGGGCAAGGCGATTCTGTTCGAGGGTTCGGATGGTCCGCGACTGACGGTCGTAGGTGTAGTGGGCGATGTGCATTTTCAAGGGCTCGACGCGGCTGTACTGCCGCAATTCATGCGGCCTTACATGCAAGCCGGCTGGCCGGTGATGAGTATTGTGGTTCGCACGGCCTCCCCTCCGCTTGCTTTCACGCCTTCCATAAAGCGTGCACTTGCGGAAGTTCTGCCCGACCGTCCGGTTGCCGACGTGACCTCCATGGAGACGATCGTGCGCGACTCGACCGGATCGAGACGTCTGCCTATGCTGCTGCTGAGCATATTCTCCGGACTTGCGTTACTTTTGGCGGCGATCGGAATTATTGGTGTTGTGGGGCATTCCGTGACACAGCGAACGCACGAGATCGGTATCCGCATGGCACTTGGCGCGAAGAAAGCGGATGTATTGCGCCTGATGCTCGAAGGCAGCATGATCTGGGTCGCAGCGGGCCTGGGCGCCGGCATAGCAGGATCGGTCCTGCTGACGCGGCTGCTCGCAGGCTTACTCTACAATGTGCGGCCAATTGACCCCGCGGTGCTCGCAATGGTGACGCTGCTATTGATTGCAGTGGCACTAATTGCCAGCTATTTGCCGGCACGCCGGGCGACCAAAGTGGATCCGATGGTGGCGTTGCGGGTAGAATGACGTACCCTGCAACTCACATTCAGAAGCCATTACAAAGTGTTGAACAGGGGGCCGAATCTGTGGCGAAAGTGAAACCGGCCTGTCACCTGAACGACCGTCAGGCCGTTATACTGATTGAGGTAAATGGGCGTTGCTCTAGCCACGATTCGTGGGCGATATGACATCCGCGAAATACTCGGTCAGGGTGGCATGGGCGTCGTTTACGCGGCCTATGACAAGGTCGTCAAAAGATTAGTTGCGGTCAAAACAATCCGCGACATTCCCGACCCGCTGGCGCTCGAATTATTCCAGCGCGAAAGCCAGGTGCTGGCCGATCTAAGCCATCCGAATATCGTCGAGATGTTCGATATCGGCGAATTTTCCGACGACGGCTTCACTAAGCCCTATTTCGTAATGCCGCTGCTGCGCGGCGCTACGCTTGATCATTTAATGATGGCGCACGACGGGAGCCTGTCCCCGGCCCGTTGTATCGATATTGTTTCGCAAGCCTGCCGCGGCCTCCATGTGGCGCACGAGAGCGGCCTGGTGCACCGCGATCTGAAGCCCAGCAACCTGTTTGTGCTGGACGATGACTCGGTGAAGATCATCGATTTCGGCGTAGCTCACCTGCTTTCGAGCGGCACGACGCTCGGCGGGAAGGGAACGCCGCATTACATGGCCCCCGAACAGCTCGAAATAGGCGGGGCTTCGCCGCTTTCCGATCAGTTTTCCATGGCGGTGGTGGCCTACCAGTTGCTTGCCGGTAAATTGCCGTTCGAAGGATCGACGGCGCGGCAAGTCGCACGCGCAGTGCTGAATACCGTCCCGAAGCCGCTGTTCGAAGTGAACCCGGCGGTCAGTCTGGCAGTGAGCCAGGTGATTGCGAAAGCGCTGGCGAAGAAGCCCGCGCATCGCTTCGGCACAATTAAAGAATTTTCGGATTCGCTGCAGCGTGCTTTCCTGCAGAACAAGTCCCTGCCCATGTTTGACAGCGATCAGCTTCTGCCGCGTATCGAGCGGGCGGAACGGGCGCTGGCTGCGGGCGATATGGCATTCGCAGAAGAAATTACGGCGGAACTCGAAGATGAAGGTTCGCTGCATCCGAGCGTTACGGCGCTGCGGCGCCGGCTGGATGCCGAAAAAAAGCGATCGGGAGTGGAGCGGCTGCTAGGCGAGGCGCGCCACCGCCTGCGGGAATCGGAATACTCGCTGGCGCTCGAAAAGGTAGAAGAAGCACTGCGGCTCGATCCGGACCATGCCGCGGCGCATGCGCTGCGGACGGAGATCGAAACCAAGCGCGACGAACGGCTGATCGAGCAATGGTTCCAATTTGCCGAACGAAGCCGCGAGCGCCGGGAATATGACCGTGCCCAGGAAAGTGTTGCGCGGATCCTGCGTCTGCGGCCCGAGAATGCGCGCGCGCAGCGTTTACTCTCCGAGCTGAAACTCGACGAGGCCGATTACCGGAATCAGTGTGAGGAGCGAGACCGCTTTTACCGGGGCGGCATGAATGCCTGGCGCGAAGGCGACCTGACGATCGCACGAAACCGCCTGGAGCGGGCCAAGCAGATGGACCCGGATGCGGAATCGACCGAGATCGCCGAGAATTTTCGCAAGCTGAACGAGGAGATTTCCCGACTTGGCGAGGCGCGGTCCGAGATCGCCGATTTGCTCTCGCGAGGCGAAGCCGCCGAGGCATTGGTGGCCTGTGACGCCTGGCTGCAGAAGTATCCGAGACAACCTCTTTTGCAGGCGCTGCGGCTCAGCGCGCTCGAAACGAAACGGCAGCAGATTGCGACGTATGCCGCGGAAGTGGATGCGCGCGCAGCGGCAGACAAGGATCTGGAACGGCGCGTAGAGTTATTTGAGGAAGCAGCAGCGCGTTATCCGGATGAACAACACTTTCAGGAAGCGCTGCGGAGCGCACGCGAACGGCGCGACCTGGTTGTTCAGCTTCGCAGGAAAGCGGCGCAGTTCGAGAAATCGAATGAATGGGCGGAAGCGCTCGAACAGTGGAACCTGATCGGCGAAATCCATCCGGAATACGCGCAACTCCCGGAAAACAAGCTGCGTTTACAAAAACGGAGCCACGAGCGAACCGAAGCTGAGGAGAAGACCCGCTGGGTGCGGCGGATCGATCGCGAGCTGGAGTCGGTGCGCTTTGATGCGGCGCTCGATCTGATCCGCCAGGCACGCAAGCGATTTCCCGGCGACGCGGAGCTGGACGAGCTGGAAAAGCTCGCCGAAACACGACACGCGCGGCGCCAGCAGGTGGAAACCCTACTGGATCGTGGCCGTGCTTTGTGCGAGAGCGGGGACATTGAGGCGGGTTCGCGGCTGCTGCGCGAAGCGCGCGAAGGAAACACCGGTGACCCCGGGCTCGGCGCGCGCATTCTGCAGATTCTGGCGCGGGAAGCTGAACGGCTGGCCGGAACGGATCCGGCAGCAGCCGGCCGGCTGGTACAGGAAGCGGCTGCCATTGACGGCAAAGCAACGATTGTTCGTCAACTAGAAAAGCAACTCGCCGAAAACAGCCGCGACGAGCGGATCGCATCCGTACTGGCGCGGGCGCGCCGGCATCAGGCCGAAGGAGAACTGCCGGCGGCACTCGTGGCGGTGCAGGACGGTCTGGCGGAGTTTGCGGCGGATCCAAGGCTGGAGAGCCTGCTCGCAACCCTCAGCCGGAAACTGGACCTCAGCCGTACCACGTACGAGCGGGAGCTGGAGCAGATCGAGGCGGCAATCCGAAACAGCGAATCGCCCGCCGAAGCCGACCGCGAGCGCGTGCAGGTACTGATGCGAGCGCTCGGCCGCATGCGTCCTCCGGAGCGTGCTGCCGAAAGTTCGGGAGGAGAGCGCCGGCGCACACCCTCTCGTGAAACGGCATCGACCTTAACCGACTTTGCACACCAGCTACCCGGGGAAACCAGCCCGCCGGAAAAAGCAGCGCGTCAACGATCCAATTCACGGCTTTTCCTTTGGGCTGCCGGCGTGGCGGCGCTGGCGGCAATTCTTTCTGTCGCGGTGCTCTTGTTGCGCCCCGGACGAGAGCGCTCCTACACGCCGGCGGTAATACCTCCGCCCTCCGCGGCAGTGCCTGCGAAACCCGAGCCGCAGCCCGCAACGCCCCCGCCTCCGAGCGGTCCGCCTGTGGCGGTGCGCGCCGATTCCCCCGATTACACCCTCAGCCTGGACGGGCAGCCGGATCAGCCGCTGTCAAACAGCCTGCTCGACCTTGATCGCCTGCCTGCCGGGTCCCATTCGCTTGCGATTTCCGCAGCAGATGGTCGCAAAGCGGTGTTCGGGCTGGACACGTCGGGCGCCACTGCCGTAAGCGCACCGGAGATCTCCGGCAAAGGACTCATTGGTGTAGCGGCAAAAATTGCTGAGGGAACGCTGACACTCGCATCAAGTGAGCCGCGTCTGGCCGCGTCGCTTGACAAGAGTCCGTACAGCCGGCTAAATTCCACGTTCGAAACGCCGCTGAAGGGATCGGGACCGCATGTTCTGACGTTTGCGTCGGGAGCCGAAAGCTGGTCGGTTCCGCTGGCGGATGAGCCGGCGCGACAGTTCCTGGCAATCATTCACTCACTTAAGGGCGGCTCGGTGTTAATTAACACCCGCGAGGATAATGCCGAGATCTACATAGATAACGTGAAGCTGCGCAGGCTGACGCGCAATGGGGTATTACGCATAGCGAATCTCCCGCCGCATACTTATACGGTGAAGGTCGCCAAAGACGGATTCGAGGAGCGAAGCGGCGAACTGACAGTGGAAACCGGAAAACAGACAACACTCGATCTGCCGCTGAAAAAGAAGGCACCGGTTGTCACCTCGCTCGAGATCAAGAGTGGAACTCCGGGAGCGGAAGTCAACGTAGATGGAACGACCGTGGGCGAGATCGGCGCGGATGGGGTACTGCCGGCAACGCATGTAACGCCGGGAAGCCATCGCATAACAATCCGAAAGCTCAAATTCGTATCGAAATCACAAACCTATCAGGTGGAACCCGGGGGAATGCTGGCTCTGAGTGAGACCGACGCTACGCTCGAGCCAGTAGCCGCTGCGCCCGCTACGGCGCGCTTTGAAGTCACCCCCGCTAGCGCAGCGATCACACTCAAGGCGTCTGCTGCTGGAAACGTGCTGCCGCTGCACACCGGTGAACCGGTGACAGTGCCTGCCGGCACTTACGAAATAAGCGCCTCAGCGCCCGGATTTATTTCGAAAGATCTGAAAGTCGAACTGGTTTCCGGTTCCACACGCGACTTCACGGTACACCTTGTTCCAGAACCGGCTCGCAAGAAAGCTGACCTCCTCGCCGGTTGGGAAGACATTGGAAGCTGGTCGCGCGAAGGGGACGTTGCAGTGCGGCGCGGCGGCGGGATGACTTTTTATGGGCGCACGAAACTCGCCGGCACGATTCGCTTCAAAGCCGAGCTGCGCAAGGGCCGGCGTCTGGAATGGTTCTTGCACTTTAAGGGTCCGGACCACTACTGCCGCTTTGAAGCGGATAAGCAGTACCTGTATCGCATCGAGGTCGTGAACGGCAAAGCTACGGAAACGGCAAGGAAGAGCTACAGCAGCGGAGATGGCAAAACATTCTCTGTTGAGATTTCGATTCGAAATGGCACCGTCGTTCACCGCATTAACGGCCAGACAGTAGATACCTGGAACGATACGCAGCGCAATTTCACGGACGGCAGCTTTGGTTTTATCGTACCGGGACGCAGCGGGTTCGGACTAATTGGTTCGAGCGAAATCGCGCTACGCAGTTTCTCTTTCGATCCGAGCTAGTTCGCCTCCGCGGAATCGCTCCAGGCGAAATGTTCTTTGCGCAGCTAAGCACCGTCAGACTGTTTTACCTGTGATCGCCTCTACCGCGTGGAGGATAACGCCGAGAATTAAGATCCCGGCAGCGATATAACCGAGATTAACTTTGTTGGCTTCTTCGATCTGCTTCTTCAAATCAAGCAGTTGCTGTTTGTTTCTGGCAATCGCGGTCTTCGCTGCATCTCGCGTCAATGAGACAGCTTCGTCGAAGTCCATCCCTTTGACCTTTGCACCATGAGTCTCGGGGATGTTCTCCAGGTCGTTGACGGCGATCTCGATTGCCGTAATGTGATTCTGAATCTGTTCGCGGCGCCCGGCATCCTTTCTGGCCCTAACCTGATCGGCTAACACGAGCACCGTTCCGATGAAGTCACAGGTTACAGCAAGACCACCGAGCAGACTCAGCATTTTTGAACTCCGGGGAGTTGCAGAAGTCTATCACACTAGAAATGACTTCAGAAGGTGCGGTGCTAAGCCTATGTGTCCGGCCGGACAAAGGTGAATTGGCGTCCCCAATTACGGCAGATTGGAACACTTTGGTAAGGCAACTGGGGCTTCTGAGAGCGCTGTTATCCAGTACTTCATGACCGGGTTAGGACGTTGTCTGAATGTGGTCGTTTGCTGAGAATGGGATTGTATGCTCAACGATACGCAGGCTGAAGCATCGCCTGACAGCCCCTTATATTTCGAACTCGATTCGATCACCATTGATTACGAACTTCCGCGAGTGCCTGGAATCGCAGATACGCCGGAAGACTATTCGCAAGAGATCGGGGGCAGAATCTTCGTCCTAGGACCCGGAGATGACAAAGAAGATGAGCGGGTCGAAATAGGCCATCTGAGAGCAACGTTGATTCAACTGGAACGCGCTATGCAGGATGGCATAGAGCTATGGGACATCCTGGACGCACCATCGGAGGAAACTGCGGAGTGTCTTCAACTCTTCGATAACGTTGATGATGTCAAA
Source organism: Bryobacteraceae bacterium (assembly GCA_036557945.1). Lineage (GTDB taxonomy): Bacteria > Acidobacteriota > Terriglobia > Bryobacterales > Bryobacteraceae > Bog-105. Next base: position 35,655 of record DATBGM010000060.1, read on the forward strand.
TTGAGAGTTGATGACGAAGAGTTCAGCCGCCGTGTACGCAACCTGTTTGACGCTGATGTGTGGTTTGGCGATATCCTGCTCGTGGAGAAGATCGAAATCAAGCCAGAATATCGGGGGTATGGTGTAGGTTTGGTTGCCATGCGGGGACTGATAGAAGCGTTTGGAAGGAGTTGCAGCTTGGTGGTCTGCAAACCCCTTCCGCTTCAATATTCGGGTAACGTGAATGAAGAGAATCGGTTCGATTTCAAAGCCGCTCAAGAAAAACTACGGAAATACTGGGCCAAAGCGGGATTCAAGCGGGTTCCGAAGACCGATCTTTACGCACTCACACCTCTTCACAAACTGCCTGATTTGCCTAAGTCTACGATCCAGCCGTCCGCGCCCAAGCGCCTGAATTCGATGCGCTGAAAAGATGGGCGTGCTTCAGTTGCAGTACCCCACGAGCGCAACAACGAAAAGTTCCCCCTGCGTGGCACAGTTCGTTGTGCTGCGTGCAAGCATCCGCTCACTGAAAAAGAGGCTAGTGGAGGCTCATTTGGCTGGTCGCCTCACCGACAGCGATTTCACAGAGTACGATGAGTCCCTCCAAACCGATTTGGCATTAACCACGACTGTCTTTAGCCGAGGCTTCAGACCTCGACGCCAACATACCGGTGAACTACCTTGGACACCTTTGTTGGAACATGCAAATCTTATGGTTGGACAACGACTCGGACGGTAAACAGCGCCTACAACAGGTCCTCTTCCCAGCGGGAGTTGAGTATGATCCAAAACAGGGCTTTGGAATACCTTTAACTAGCTCTCTTTACGAGGTTTAGCGGATTCTGAGGCGAGTGAAAATGAACTGGCGTCCCCAAGGGGATTCGAACCCCTGTTA